>JANYDH010000127.1 GCA_025359865.1 Actinomycetes bacterium
GACATCTCACGACCAAGGTTGGCGGGCGTAGTCTCGACCCGATGGTCACACGTCCCCCCACCGGCACGATTCCGGACTCACCCGGCTCGTACCAGTTCAAGGATCGAGAGGGCCGGGTGATCTATGTCGGCAAGGCATCGAGCCTGCGGCAACGCCTGTCGAACTACTTTCAGGATCCCCGCAACATGCACCCGCGGACTGCGCAAATGGTGGCCACCGCGGAATCGGTCGAGTGGATAGAGGTGCGTAACGAGGTCGAAGCGCTGATGTTGGAGTACAGCCTGATCAAGCAGCATCGGCCTCGGTTCAACATTCGACTTCGTGATGACAAGAGCTATCCATTCCTCGCGATCACGCTCGACGAGGAGTTTCCTCGTGCATTGGTGATGCGCGGCCGCAAACGCAAAGGCACCCGCTATTTCGGGCCGTATGCACACGCGTATGCCATCCGTGAGACGCTCGATCTGCTGTTGCGCAGCTTTCCGATCCGTACGTGCAGCCCCGGCAAGTTCAACGAACACCATCGCCTCGGCCGACCATGTTTGCTGTTTCACATCGAGAAATGCAGTGGTCCGTGTGTCGGAGAGATCGACGTGACCGCCTACCAGCAACTGGTCCGTGAGATGTGCGACTTTCTCGACGGCGACACTGATGAAATCATCAAACGACTCGAGCAGGAGATGCGCGGCGCTGCATCAACGCTGGAGTATGAGCGGGCGGCGCGACTGCGTGACCGTCTGGCGTCGGTGCAGCGCGCCGTCGAGAAGCAGCAGATGGTCGCCGAACGAAGTGAAGATCTCGATGTGATCGGGATCGCCGACGATGATCTCGAAGCCGCTGTACAGGTGTTTTACGTGCGCAAAGGTCGTGTGGTCGGCCGGAAGGGCTTCATCTTCGACAAGGTCGAAGACCTCTCACCCGGTGGGCTCGTCGATCGTGTGTTGGAAGAAATGTATGGCGACGAGCCCTCGGCGGGCATTCCGAAGCAGGTGTTGGTGCCCGCCGAGTCGGAGGACACAGCAACCTACGAGGAGTGGCTGACGCTGCTGCGCGGATCGCATGTACAGGTGCGGGTGCCGCAGCGCGGTGACAAGCGTTCGCTGCACGAGACAGTCACACGTAACGCGAAGGAGGAGTTCGTCCGGCACCGACTGCGACGTGCCAGCGATCACAATGCCCGCAGCCGGGCGCTGACCGAACTCCAGGATCTGCTCGGCCTGCCCGAGGCGCCGTTGCGGATCGAGTGCTACGACATGGCACATCTGCAGGGCACCGACTACGTGGGTTCGATGGTGGTGTTGGAAGATGGGCTGCCGAACAAGCGCGAATACCGCAGGTTCAAGGTGAAAGACGTACCAGGAAATGACGACTATGCGGCGATGGAGGAGGTGCTCACGCGCCGGCTGACCGCGTACCTGAACGAGCGTGATCAGCCGCTCGACGAGCTCGAGAGCACCACGCGGTCGCGCCCGAAGCGATTCTCCTACCCGCCGCAATTGCTGCTGGTCGATGGTGGAAAGGGGCAGCTCGCAGTCGCCGAGCGTGTGGTTCGCGCCCTGGGGCTGTTCGACGAGATCCCGATCGCCTCGCTGGCGAAGCGGTTCGAGGAAGTGTTCCTGCCGGGTAGCAGTACACCAGTCTCGGTGCCGCGCGGCAGTGACGCGTTGTTCATGCTGCAACGGATTCGCGACGAGGCACACCGCTTTGCGAACACTTTTCACCGAGAGTTGCGCGGCAAGCGGATGACCGCGAGCGCGCTCGACGGTATTCCCGGCCTCGGTGAAGCCCGGAGGAAGAAGCTCGTGCAGTCACTCGGAAGTGTGACCCTGGTCAAGGAGGCTCCGCTCGACACACTGCAGTCGCTGACGTTCCTGCCAGACGCAGTAGCTCAAGCGGTGTACGACAAATTCCACGACAAACTCGACGATCACGCCTGACAGTGAGATTGGCGCGCCGCTGCGCCGTGGATCAACGACTCGCCCGGACCAGCTGTCAGGTCCGGTGTGGTTGTGAGGTTGCGGCGGTTCAGCTTGCGTTGAAACTCACAGGTCCGGTGTGGTTGTGAGGTTGCGGCGGTTCAGCTTGCGTTGAAACTCACAGACCGGTGTGGTTGGTTCTGGGTTCGGCAAGCCAGTTACGCAGCCTTGGAGACGTATGCGGCCGCAACCATGGCACCCGACAGCGCACCGTAGGCTTCGGTCCACGCTTGCTCAACGGCCGGGGTGAACGCTTCGCCGAGACCCTGGCTCAAGGTCCATAGGAGGGCCGCGCCGACCGGGCCGTACTGATCTGCGGTCACCCCGTACTCGACGTGCTTGACGGCGAGCCGGCGAGCTACGGGTAGGAGTTCGCCGAGGTCGTCGAGCCCGCGCACGACCACACCGAGCGTCGACATCAGCTTGCGTCCCTGCTCGATCATGTCGCCTTTGAACAGCGGTGCAACCTCGGGCGCAATTTGGAACAGCCGACCGTAGAACAGCGCCGCCGCAGCATCGGAGATTGGTGCGACCATGGCGAACGAGTTCTGTACGAGTGTGATCTGTTCTGGTGTCATGGTGACCCTCCTGGTCGATCTTGCGTTTCGGCCATTCGCTGATGCCACGCCGACTGAGCAGATTGTCCGAGTGGGCACAGGCCTACGCCAGGGTCAGGGTCAGGGTCAGGGGCAGGGGCAGGGGCAGGGTCAGGGTCAGGGTCAGGGCTAGTGCTGCCGCGCAGAAGTTGGCTCAACGTCGGGGTCGACTGGGTTCCAAAAGACTCTTTCCGATGGGTTGCAGGCAGAATCTCGTGACGTTTGGCGTTTGGCTGTTATTGGCAGGTTGTCGCACATTGTGGGTGGGGTTGGCGGTACCCGGTCCCGGTCCCGGTCCCGGCGGTGCGGTTGCGCTGCAGCGTGAATGTTCGTTGCATGACAGGCGGGCGTGGTGGAAGTCTGGATCAGCGACCACAACGGCTGTGTAGCGGGCAGGATCGCGTCGACTTACATGTCGCCAGCGTCGATAGCACGACGCGACTCTTCCCGGAACGGTGTAGCGGGCAGGATCGCGTCGACTTTCATGTTGCCAGCCCCGATAACTCGACGCGACTTGGCAGCGCAACAGCGGGTAGGCCCGGCGGGTGGGCTGTCAGTTGCCGATGTTGAGCCG
>JANYDH010000130.1 GCA_025359865.1 Actinomycetes bacterium
GACATCTCACGACCAAAGCTGGCTGGTTCGAGTCATGTATTCCAGCGTGGCGGTCACTACGGCGGCGCGCTCGACGTCGAGCGAGGCCACATGACCGCTCGCTGCGAGACGTAATCGCTCGACCGGGCCAGAGACCAGGGAGGCGATCACATCGGAGTTCGCCGGGTCGACGATGTCGTCGTGCTCGCTGGTGACGATGAGCACAGGGCATGAGACCTTGTGCATGTCGATGGAGGCGATGCCCTCGGTCATCGCGATCAGCGCGCTGATCGGGAGCCGGTCGCACGCGTCCTCCCCGACGGTCGACGGTGCTACCTCGACCCATTCGACGCCGCGCTCGCGGCGCCATTGCAGCCCCTCGAGAGCATCGGGGTCCGGGGCGAGCGGGTTGATCGCGACGATGGCTCGACACAGGCCGCGCGCCCCCAGGTCGAACGCCAATCCAGCACCCATCGACTGACCGATGACGATGGCGGCGCGGCTGGCCTCGGCAGCGGAGAGCCAGTCGGCCCACGTCACATCGAGGAGGTCTTCTGGCCTGCCCCCATGGCCGGGAAGCGTCGGCGAGATGACCTCATGGCCTGCGGCGGCCAGACCCGCAGCAATTGGTGCCATCGTCGCGGCCGATCCTCCGAGGCCATGCAGGCACAGCACCAGCACCATCAGTCAGTGGACTTCGCCGGGGTCAGCGCACCGAGCAGGTCGTGCAGCAGGTCCTCGGCGTCCTCCAGGCCGACCGAGATGCGCAGCAACCCTGCCGACACGCCGGCGAACGCGGCCTCGTCGGGAGACAAGCTTGCATGCGTCGAGGTAGCAGGATGGCAGATCAGTGTCTCTGGTCCGCCAAGCGATGTGGCAACACGCGCGACCTGAATAGCGTCGAGGAATCGTTCGGCCGCCGGCCGTCCACCGGCCAGGTCGATAGACAGTAACGTGCCGGCATTGCGCATCTGGCGTTTCGCAAGGTCGAACTGGGGATGGCTCGGCAGGCCGGGATGATGGACAGCAGCGATCGCAGGGTGGTTGTACAACGACTCGGCCAGAAACTGGGCGGTCTCGGCCTGCTGGCGGGTCCGCACCGCCAACGTTCGCATTCCACGCAGACCATTGAGTGCGTCGAACGGTGACGCAGTGGCGCCGTGCAACACGCTGTAGGCCCAGATCGCGTCGGTGAGCTCACGTTCGCCCGCCACCACGCCGAGCGTTGCGTCGTTGTGGCCGGCAATGCCCTTGGTTGCGGAATGCAACGACAGGTGAGCGCCGTGGGCAAGAGGTTGTTGTCCGAGCGGAGTGGCAAGGGTGGAGTCGACCACGGTGATCGGCCCACGGAGCCCGCCGATCTCGTCGAGGTCGACAAGGTCGAGGCGTGGATTCGACGGCGTCTCAGCCAGCACCACCATGGTCTTGCCCGGACGTATCGCTGCGGCGAACGATCCCGGTTCGCGGGCATCGACGAAGGTGGTCGTGATCCCGAAGCGTTGGCAAGGACCCTGAAGAAAGGCGAGCGTGCCCGCGTAGAGCTGCTTTTGGGCAACGATGTGGTCGCCCGACGAACACAACGCCAGTATCACCGTGGCAATGGCGCCCATTCCCGAGGCGAACGCGATGGCGTCTTCGGCGCCCTCGAGTGCTGCGACGGCCTCCTCGAATGAGCGGACGGTCGGATTCGCGTAGCGGCTGTAAAACTGGCTCGCTCGGGTGCCCGTCGCCCGCCGATTTGCGTCGGCGAGACCGTCGGATTCCCACGTGGTGGTGGCAAACAACGCTGGTGCCAGCGATGAACCGCTGGCAACGCGCCCCGCAGTAATGGCGACAGTGTCAGGCCGCAGCGATCGGTTGGCGTCTGGCGAGGTCATCAGTGGCCACGATACGTCAACTGGACCGTTTGCCCCGAAGCGTTTGGTAGGTTCGGCCCCCTCCAGGGGGCTCGACCTACCAAACGCTGCGGGATATGGGTGTTCGAGGCGGGGTGAGGCACCGCAGCTAGATTGATGCGATGGACCACGACCTCGGGCAACTGTACGAATCGGCGCGGGCACGGATCACCGGCATGCTCGATGGTGCCGACGACAGCCTGAACGTGCCGGCCACACCGGAATGGACGGTGCACGATGTCATCGCCCACCTGAGCGGGGTGGTCGAAGATGCGCTGTCGGGCAACCTGGACGGCGTGACGACCGATCCGTGGACCGCCGCACAGGTCGAGCGGGGTCGAGGGACGTCAACCGTGCAGCTGCTTGCCGACTGGAACGCCGAGGCCCCGAAGATCGAGGCGTTCCTCTCCTCCCCAGCCGGAGCAACCGCCTTTCGGGCGGTGATCGACGTGCACACTCATGAGGCCGATCTGCGCGGTGCCCTTGGGCTGCCGTCGTTGCTGCCCGACGACTATGGCACGTTCATGTTCGAGATGTTGGCGACCACGATCATTGACGCTGTCGCCCAGGCCGGCCTGCCGCCGCTTCGGATCGTCACGCCGGTGGGCGACAGCGTCGGTCCGCACGATGCGCCTGTGACGGCGACGATCGATCGCCACGAATTCCACCGGGCATCGCTCGGCCGCCGATCGGCCGCACAGGTCGAAGCCTTCGACTGGGGCGGTGCCGACCCGCGACCATATCTCGGTCACATGGCTGTGTTCGGCCCACGCGAGACGCCACTCTCGGACTAGGACCCGGTGGCTCGACCTCTGTACGCGGTTGTCACCGTGAGGCGCGCAGCAAGGTGCCGGGGAGCTCGCCGGTGAACTCGTCGTCGGCCACGGTTTGCACGCCGCTCACGAACGTGGCTCGGTAGCCGGACGCCTTCTGTACGAACCTTCGCCCCTTGGCCGGAAGGTCGAACACCATCCGCGGGGGCTCGAAGGTGAGGGCTTCATAGTCGATGACGTTGAGGTCGGCCTTCATGCCGGGGGCGAGCAACCCGCGGTCGGTCAACCCGTACAGTTCTGCTGTCTGGCGGGTCTGTCGGTGGACCACGTATTCGAGTGGCAGCCTCGGTCCGCGGCGGCGGTCTCTTGCCCAGTGGGTGAGCATGAACGTCGGTGTGCCCCCATCGCAGATCGCGCCGCAGTGGGCACCGGCGTCGCTCAGCCCGAGCCGGGTGAATGGGTGCAGTGTCGCCTCATAGGTCATCGACAGATCGCCGTAGGCATAGTTGAAGAACGGCGCGTACACCATCCCATTGCCGTCGTGAGCGATGAGCTGATCAAGGATCAGCTCCATCGGGCGACGGCCGGTACGTGCCGCGAGCGCAGCAACGGATGACGTGGTGTCGGGTTCGTAGTCGATATCACCATCGTCGACCGGCCACATCTGACCAAGGTTGGCCAGCACCACCTTTGCGAACAGTCCACCGTCGTCGGGCACGTCTTCGATGATCCGCCGACGTCGTTCGGGCTCGCCCATGGCCTGTAGCCGTTCAGCCATCGGCAGGTGGGCGACCTCGGCGTAGGCGGGATGGAACAGCAACGGATGAACGCTGCCGTGCAGGCAGTACAGCACGCCGATCGTGCGGCCCGCCACCTGTGCATACAGCGGCAGCCCGTCGGCATGGGCTTGATCGAGCAGGGTGAGAACCTCGCGCCACACCTCGGGTGCTTGATCCGGTTGATTGAGGTTGACGCTCACGGGTTGTCCGGTGATCGCCGCCAACTCGCGCATCCACGGCCACTCGTCGATGGGGACCCGTGCATGCTCCGGAGCGAACTGGAACACGCCGTGTCCTGCACGTCGGATCGCCCGGCCGATCCCGAGCAACTCCCTCGCATCAGCCGTGGTGCCCGGCACGAGTTCACCATCTTTCGAGCGATGCAGCGGTGTGCGACTGGTCGAGAAGCCGAATGCGCCCGCGCGCAGTGCTTGCTCGACAAGCACGGCCATCGCCTCGATGTCGGCGTCGGTTGCCGGTTCATTGGCCGCACCGCGCTCGCCCATCACGAATGCGCGAAGCGGGCCATGGGCGATCTGGGAAGCAATATCGAGCACACGCGGCGTGGACCCGATCACATCGAGATATTCCGGGTAGCTGGTCCATCCCCACGTGACCCCTTCAGTCATCGCACTGCCGGGAATGTCCTCGACACCTTCCATGAGGGCGATCAGCCAGTCGTGTCTGTCGGGCGCGGCCGGGGCAAAACCGACACCGCAATTACCCATCACCACTGTGGTGACACCGTGCCAACTGGACGGGGTGACCCATGGGTCCCAGCTGACCTGCGCGTCGTAGTGAGTGTGGATGTCGACGAACCCCGGGGTGACGAGCAGCCCGTCGGCGTCGATGCAGCGGTGCGCTAGCGAGCGCGTACCAGCCGGCTCGATCGCCGTGACGATCCCGGCGTCGATCACGATGTCGGCTAGTTGCGCAGGTGAGCCACTGCCGTCGACTACCGAACCATTGCAGATGACAAGGTCATGCATGTCGCAAACCTACGCGATAGGGACAACCCGTGGATGCAGCAGCCCGTTCGAACTGACCGCAGAATCATGCCGGAACGTGCGTTCACCGAGTCGATCTGTGAATGTTCCGCCCGCTTCTTCGACGACCACCATGACAGCAGCCAGATCGTATGGCGCTACGCCCACGGCGTCGACGGCCACGTCGATGGCTCCTTCAGCGACGAGCATGTGCTGCCAGAAGTCGCCGAACCCGCGCGCGCGATACGCCTGTTGTTGCAACTGCACCAACTGTGGAGTGAGGCCGAGATCATCCCAGCCTGAGCTGAACGTCACGCAGACCTGTGCATCGGCAAGCTGATCGACGGTGGAGACATGGATCTGGTGAACGCCCGTATCGGGGGTCGATATGTGAGCGCCACGACCGTATCCTGCCCACCATCGTCGGTGAAGAGCCGGCGCCGACACCACACCGATGACGGCGCCATGGGCGATGTGGGTGAGCGCGATGAGCGTTGCCCAGACGGGAATACCGCGAACGAAGTTCGACGTGCCATCGATGGGATCGATGATCCACCGCCACGGGGACTGGTGATCGCCGACCAGGCCGTGCTCTTCACCGAAGAGTCCGTGGTGCGGGCGGTCGGCGAGCACTCGCGCAGATATTGCGCTCTCCGTGTCGCGATCGGCCTCGGTGACCTCGGTACGGTTCGCCTTCCAGTCGAGGCTGAACGAGCGATCGTCGTAGTGCGGTTTCGTGATGACATCGGCAAGGTCGGCGAGTTCGAGCGCGAACTGCAGTTCGGCGGCGATGTCGATGCCGAGCACCGGATCGACGCCGACAACCGGATCGACGCCGCTCACTTGACGAACTCCGGTGCCCGCTTGTGTTGGAGTGCGGAGAGGCCCTCTGCCGCGTCAGGCCCCAGGAAGTTGAGCATCTCGTAGGCGAGCGAGGCTTCGAACGCCGGCAGCGCCTGGCGTAGCCAATGGTTCAATGCGCGTTTGGTGAGCCGCGTGGCGTCACGCGGGCCGAGCGCCAGTTTGTTGGCGATCGCAAAAGCGGCAGGTAGGACATCATCTGCAGGTACGGCCTTCGACACCAACCCGATTCGCTCGGCCTCTCGACCGTCGATGAAGTCAGACGTGAGTAGGTAGTACTTCGCCTTGGCCATTCCACACAGCAGTGGCCAGATCGCCACCGCATGGTCGCCGGCTCCGACGCCGAGCCTGATGTGGCCGTCGGTGAACCGGGTTGCCTCGTCGATGATCGAGATGTCGGCCAGCAACGCAACCGCGAGTCCTGCGCCGACAGCGACACCGTTGATGGCCGAGATGATTGGCGTGTCGCAGTCGATCATCGTGCGCACGATGTCGCCGGCCTCCTTCATCACCCGCATCGTCTGTTCGTAGTTGCCCACCTGATCGGCGATCCACGAAAGATCACCGCCGGCGCTGAACGCCTTGCCCTCGCCGGTCACGACGACGGCCCGAACCGACTGGTCGTCGCCGACCTCGCGGAAAACTCGTGCGAGTTCGGCATGCATGACGGCATCGGTGGCATTGAGCTTTCCCGGATTCGAGAGTGTGATCAGTAGCACCCCATGGTCTCGGGGTTCGAAACGGAGGCGTTGATACGAAGCGAAGTCCACAGACCCGAGGCTATGACAGCGCGGCGTGAACTGCGGCGATGATGCCGTCGACATCGAGGCCGAGTTGGGTGAAGATGTCTTCGGACCGTGCCTGTGGGATGAACCTTGTTGGCACACCGAGTACATGCACGGCCGTGAGCGGGGAGATCTCATGGACACGATCGGCGATGCTCATGCCGATGCCACCCTCACGGATGCCGTCTTCGAGCGTGACCACGACGCGGTGGGATGCGGCGTCAGCGATCATGGTCGGATCGAGCGGAGCGCAACAGCGCACATCCCACACGGTGGCCTCGATGCCGCTGGCGATCAAATGATGGGCGGCCTTCTCGGCATTGCCGAGCATCTTGCCGATCGCGAGGATGCACACTGTTGCCGACCCGGCGACGGTACGTCTGGCCTGTAAACCGGTGCCGACGTCGTGCTCGGCGACGTTAACGGCTGTGCCTCGGGGGTAGCGAATGGCCACTGGGCCCTCGTCAGCGAGCGACATTGCATCGTGCAACATGACGTGCAGCTCTTGCGCGCTCGATGGTGCGAGCACGCGCATGCCGGGCACCTTCGAAAGCAGCGCCATGTCGTAGACGCCGTGGTGGCTGGCTCCGTCGGGACCGGTGATGCCTGCCCGGTCGAGGCAGAAGATGACGGGCAGCCGGTGCATCGCAACGTCGTAGACCACTTGATCCCACGCCCGGTTGAGGAACGTGGAGTAGATCGCCACAATCGGTCGAAGGCCGCCCATGGCCATGCCTGCCGCACCAGTGACTGCGTGCTGCTCGGCAATGCCGACGTCGAAGAACCGATCGGGGAACCGGGCCTGGAACGGCAGCAAGCCGGTTGGCCCGGGCATCGCTGCCGTAATGGCGACGACTCTGGTATCGGATTCCGCTTCTTTGATGATCGCATCGGCGAAGGCTTGGGTGTAGCCCGTTGGAACGGCGGGTGGCGGGCCGACGAGCGGGTCGAAGACGGGCGCGTCGTGGAGGTTCTTCTCGTCGTCGTCTTCGGCAGGCGGGTAGCCACGTCCCTTTTGCGTCAGCACGTGCACGACGATCGGCCCTTCGGCTGAAAGTTCGATTGCGTTCCGAAGGCTTTCTTCGAGCTGCTCGAGAGAATGCCCATCGACGGGACCGACGTACCGCACGCCGAGCGCTTCAAAAAACGACGGTGGCTGGAGGAATTCGCGAACCGCCGCCTTGAACGCCTCGACACCTTTCTCGGCCTGCGGCCCGAGATAGGGAAGGTCGCGAAGGAAGCTCTCGAGGCGTCGTTGCCGCCGCACGTACACCGGGTTGAGCCGGATGTTCGTCAGCGTGTGGGCGAGCTTGTCGGTGATCCGTGATGGCAAGCTGGGATGATCGGCCATCGCCCGGTCGACCGCCCTCGGTACAACGGCTGTGAGGTTGGAGATGGTGGGCGCATACGACCGGCCGTTGTCGTTGAGCACGATGATGACCCGTTGGCCCGAGTGGCCGAGGTTGTTCAGCGCTTCATACGCCATACCGCCGGTCATTGCACCATCGCCGATCACTGCGACGATGTGACGGTGCGGGTCGGTCCCGGCATCACGCGCGATAGCGAGGCCATACGCATACGACAACACCGTGCTGGCGTGGCTGTTCTCGATGAGGTCGTGCGGGCTTTCCTCGCGATTCGGGTAGCCGGACAGACCATTCGCCTGCCGGAGATGCTCGAAGCCCGCCTGGCGCCCGGTGACGATCTTGTGCACATACGCCTGATGGCCGGTGTCCCACAGTATTGCGTCGGTGGGAGAGTCGAACACCCGGTGCAACGCCATCGTGACTTCGACTACGCCGAGATTGCTTCCCAAGTGTCCGGCGTTCTCGGCAACGGCCTGAACGATGAAGTCGCGAATCTCGCCGGCCAGATCGTCGAGCTCTGGGTAGCTGAGCGCCCGCAGGTCGGCGGGCTGGCGGATCTGCGACAGGGACATGGCTGAGTCACACTACCGCTCACAGGGGACCGGTCAGGTCGTCGGCCGAGTCGCTGCTTACTCGGGTACCCAGTAGGTTCGCCGCTCATGGCGATCACCAACCTTTTTGATCTCACCGACCACGTTGCCTTGATCACAGGCGGCAACGGTGGCATTGGTCTTGGCATGGCCGAGGCCCTCGCCGCTCACGGGGCGGCGGTGGCCATCTGGGGCACGAATGCCGACAAGAACGCGGCGGCACGTGATCGGCTGACGGCCTATGGCCGGCCTGTCGTCGACCTCGTGTGCGATGTCGGCGACCACGATGCGGTGATCGCTTCGTTTGCGGCAACGGTCGAGGCACTGGGTCGCGTCGACTCGTGTTTCGTAAACGCTGGTATCGGTGGCCGAGCGCCCAGCTTTGTCGGAATGTCCGACGAGGAATGGCACCGCGTGTTGAGGGTCAACCTCGACGGCGCGTTTTACACCGCTCAGGAGGCGGTTCGGCACATGGCGGCGCGACACGCCGGGGGCGACACGGCCGGCGGATCGGTGGTATTCATCACATCTGGCTCGGCGAAGTTCGGCCAGCAAAAGGGCCAGCACTATGGCGGGTCGAAAGGGGCCTTGATCGCGATGATGAAGGGGATCGCCGTCGAGCACGCCCGGCATGCGATCCGCTGTAACGCGATCCTGCCAGGCTGGACCGAGAGCGACATGACCGCCCCGGCGTTCGGTTGGGACAAGTTCGTCGACAACGTCATGCCTCGTGTGCCGATGCGACGTTGGGGGACGCCGGCTGACTTCGGTGGGCTGGCCGTGTACCTGGCGAGCCGCGCGAGCAGCTATCACACCGGCGATGTGCTCACGATCGATGGCGGCTACCACAGTTTCTGAGCCCCGGACCGCCCCGCACACCAGTGATGGCCAGGCGACCTGCAAGGCTGTCGGCATGGGGAACATGATCGACGGACACGCGGGTCAGCAGGCTGTGGCAGCGATGGCTGCATTCGGAACCGACGTGATGTTCACACTCAACGGTGGGCACATTTGGCCGCTGTACGATGCAGCGCGCGATCAGGGCATGCGCGTCGTCGACACCCGTCACGAGCAGACCGCCACCTTCGCCGCCGAGGCGTACGCGAAGCTCACCCGCAAGCCAGGGTTCGCGGCGCTCACCGCTGGGCCGGGTATCACCAACGGGGTCTCGGCGATCACCTCGGCCTGGTTCAACGGTACACCGCTGGTGGTGATGGGTGGTCGAGCCCCCGAGGCTCGGTGGGGCGCTGGGTCCCTACAAGAATTCGATCACGTGCCAGTGGTGCAGTCGATCACGAAGTCGGCGATCACGGTCAAGGACCCGTCCAAGGCAGCTTCAGCGGTCCACGCTGCGGCCCGTCTGGCGTTGACCCCGCATCGTGGGCCGACCTTTGTCGACTTCCCGCTCGATGTGTTCGGCCCGTCGAGCGGTGAACTGCCCGACGTCGATGAGTGCACAGGTAAAGGTGTCGCTCCCGACTCCGACGAGGTGAGCCGGATCGTCGCGCTGATCGCCAATGCCGAACGTCCTGCGTTCATCGTCGGCAGCGACGTCTATTGGGACGGTGCATGGGACGAGTTGCGCGCGGCTGTTGAGCACCTGCGTGTTCCGTGCTTCTTCAATGGTCTTGGACGCGGCACGTTGCCTGCATCTCATGAGTTGTCGTTTCTTCGCACCCGCGGGCTCCTCAACAAGCGCGCCGATCTTGTGGTGGTCCTCGGAACCCCGCTCGACTTTCGCCTCGGGTTCGGCCGATTCGGTTCGGCGCAGGTGGCGCACGTCGTCGACAGCGATGCACAACGGGCCCGCCACGTGGATGTGCCGACTGTCGCGGGCGACTTGATGCTCGTATTGCGCGCGTTCGCGGATCATGGTGGCGACCGGTGTAGCCACGAGGCATGGATCGCCGAACTTCGTGACGCCGAGATGGCGGGCGTTGCGGCCGATCGACTGCTGCTCGACGCTGCGTCGTCACCGATCAAGCCGAGCCGAATCTACGGTGAGCTCGGACGGCGTCTCGCCGACGATGCGGTGGTCATCTGCGATGGCGGGGACTTTGCCTCGTACGCCGGCAAGTTCGTTCAGGTGCAGCAGCCCGGCAACTGGCTCGACACCGGGCCGTACGGGTGTCTCGGCAATGGTCTCGGCTACTCGATTGCGGCCCGGGTCACCCGACCGTCAAGTCAGGTCGTGCTGCTGCTCGGTGACGGCGCGGCGGGATTCAGCCTGATGGATGCCGACTCACTCGTTCGTCATGGGCTACCTGTGGTGATGGTGGTCGGCAACAACGGGATGTGGGGTCTCGAAAAGCACCCGATGCAGGCCATCTACGGCTGGGACATGGCCTGCGATCTGCAACCGCAGTGCCGGTACGACGAGGTCGTACGGTCGCTCGGCGGCGCGGGCGAGATGGTCACCGATCCTCGCGAGATCGGCCCTGCCCTCGACCGGGGGTTCGCATCGGGAGTTCCCTACATGGTCAATGTCGTGACAGATCCGAATGACGTGTACCCGCGTTCATCCAACCTCGCCTGAGCCAGCTTGTCAGGTGCACGGCGAATCAGGTGCGGGCAGGAGCGTGCCCACGGCGTCGATAGTGAACAGTGAGGATGCCTTCCGGACGTAGTGCGGCACCAGGTCGTTCCACCCCTTGGGCGGATGGCCTTCGAGTAAGGTATATGACTCCACCACCTGGGTGAGCGTGGCCCGCTCGCTTGAACAGGCCAGTTCGTTGGCGTCGTGGAGCGCCGTAGCGCCAGCCTCCGCGACATTTGCTCCCGTTGCCTGACGGGCAGCCTGAGCGCATCCGACGAGGCCGAGCCCGCCGACTCCGCAGACTGCGGTCAGGGCAATGGTTCGTGCTGTTCGTCGGTGTCGACGGTGTCGACGGTGTCGTCGTTGTCGTGGAATGGTTCACCTACTCGGGATTGCAGTGCCAGTCGTCGGCCACTGGTTGTCTGATATCGGATGCCCACGCACCCGACATGAGCGCTGGTCGCTGTGGGTAGGCTCGCCCGATGATCGAACAGGGCGTGCTTGAGCGGGTGCTCGGACTAGCGGTCCGGGGTGGGGCCGAATTCGCGGAGGTGTTTGCGGAGGACAAGCGGTCCACGTCCGCCAGCCTCGACGATGGCCGGGTCGAGCAAGTCACCAGCGGTCGCGACCGCGGAGCCGGTATCCGGGTCGTCCGCGGTGACACCACCGGTTTTGCTCATACCGCCGACCTCACCGAAACCGGGCTCTGCGCCGCGGCCGAGGCTGCCGCGTCGGCGGCGAGCCAAGGCGGCGGTGGCGTACGGACCATTGCGCTCACCAGCCGCGCCGGTACCAAGGTCAACACGGTCGAGCGGTATCCCGACGAGGTGTCGAAGTCCACCAAGGTCGAACTGTTGAAGCGTGTCGACGACGCTGCTCGCAGTGCGGGCGCTTCGATTGTGCAGGTATCGGCCGGATACGGCGACAGCAGGCGGCGGATTCTCGTTGCCAACACCGACGGTGTGTTGGCCACCGACGAGCAGGTGCGTGGACTCATGCGTATCAGCGTTGTTGCCAGCGGTGACGCCGGAATGCAGACAGGCTTTCAAAGCGTGGGACAGACGGTCGGGTTCGAAATGTTCGACAACATCGATATCGAAGAACTCGCCCGCGATGCGGCGCGCCAGGCAATGGTCAAACTGGGCGCCCGTCCGGCGCCCAGCGGCTCCATGCCCGTCGTGATCAAGCAGGGCAGTGGCGGTGTGCTGTTCCATGAAGCGTGCGGCCATGGCCTCGAGGCCGACCTGGTGTCGAAGAACTCCAGTGTGTACGCGGGCAAGACAGGTGAACTCGTGGCATCGCCGCTCGTCACGCTGGTCGACGACGGGACGATGAGCACCGAGTGGGGCACCATCGGCATCGACGATGAGGGTCATCCCAGCGCCTACAACGTGCTCATCCGCGACGGGATTCTGACGGACTACATGTGGGACTACCTCCGTGCACGCAAGGAGGGTCGCGCCCAGAGCGGGAACGGGCGACGGCAGAGCTACATGCACCTTCCGATGGTACGGATGACCAACACGTACGTACTCAATGGCACCGAAGAGCCCGACGACATCATCCGGGCCACCGACCATGGCGTCTACATCGCCAAGCTCGGAGGTGGGAGCGTGAATACCGCCACCGGAGACTTTGTGTTCGGAATGACCGAGGCGTACCTCATCGAAGGCGGCGAGATCACCGAACCACTCCGCGAGGGCAACCTCATCGGCAACGGCCCGCAGGTGTTACGCGACATCGACCTCCTCGGCAATGATTTCGCGATGGGTAATCCGGGTACATGCGGCAAAGACGGCCAGGGCGTGCCGGTCGGCGACGGCCAGCCGACACTACGAGTGAAGGCCCTCACGATTGGTGGCACGGCGACATGAGCAGTTTGCAAGACATCGCTGATCGCGTCATTGCGCAGGCCAAACCCGGTGAGCATGTCGAGGCGTTCGTCTCACGTGACGGTCAAACCGATGTGCGTGTCTTCGAGGGCGAGGTCGAGCATTTCGTCAGCGCCCAAAGCGAAGGCATCGGTATCCGCGTCATTCGTGACGGACGCACCGGCTTTGCTTATGCGGGCACACTCGACCAAGCTGCCATCGCCGAGGTGCTCGCCGAAGCACGCGACAACGTCGAGTTCGGCACTCCTGACGAGTGGGCCGGCCTCGCTGCGCCTGATGGCGTCGATGTGGTGCAGCAGGTGCTGTGGAACGACCAACTGGCATCGTTGGCCACCGAGCGCAAGATCGAACTGGCGAAAGAACTCGAGCGTCTGACACTCGGATTCGATGCCCGAGTGCGCGTCGACGATTCCAATTACTCCGACGCGTTTGTCGAGTCAGCCGTTGCCAACACCTCCGGTATCCGCCGTTCGGGACGCGAGAACGGTTGCTACGTCAGCGTCGGCACACTCGCCGACGATGGCGACGAGACCCAGACCGGCTTCGGGTTCAGTGTCGGGCGTTCTCCCGACGAGTTCGATCTTGCGAAAGCGGCTCGTGAAGCCAGTGATCGGGCCACCCGCTTGCTCGGCGCGGTGAAGCCGTCGAGCAAGCGACTCACGGTGGTGCTCGATCCGTACGTGGCGGCCCAGTTCCTCGGCATCGTGTCGAGCACGCTCAATGGCGAAGCCGTCATCAAGGGGCGCAGCCTGTTCAAGGACCGCGTTGGCGAGCAGGTTGCCAGCCCGCTGTTCACCCTTGTCGACGACCCGACGAACCCGTCCGCATACAGCGCTACCGACATCGATGGCGAAGGCCTCGCGGCACGCCGCAACGTGTTGATCGACGGAGGTGTGCTGCATGGCTTTGTCCATTCGTCGTACAGCGGTCGGCGGGCCGGTACGACCAGCACCGGCAATGCTGTTCGTGGCGGATTCAAGAGCACGCCAGGCGTTGGATGCCTGGCGATGCAACTGCAGCCGGGAGCGAGGATGCAGGCCGATCTGATTGCCGACGTGTCCGACGGAGTGCTCATCGAGTCGGTGTCCGGCATGCATAGCGGGGTGAACCCGATCAGCGGCGACTTCTCCACTGGCGCGTCAGGCAGACTTATTTCGAATGGCCAGATCGGCGGCCCGGTGCGCGAGTTCACGATTGCATCGACGTTGCAGAAGATGCTGCTCGACGTGATCGAGATCGGTAACGACGTTGATTGGCTGCCGATGCGCGCCGCAGGTGTCACGATTGTGATCGCCGACATGACGATGAGCGGTGCGTAGCACGGGTCGGTCCGATCTGATCCATCCGCAAATTCTCCAGCGCGTTGAGTAACACCTACTCACGCCCCAACTGTGAACTCGTGGTTCTATGGGAGTCGCAAGTTTCGTCCTATTGACGCGACCACGACGGCCTGGAGCCACATCATGCCCAATCAATCACCACTTCGGCGCGCCTCGAGGGCGGTCACCATCAGTCTCGCCGTTGGCGGCATCTCAGTGCTATCCGCGCCAGCGGCCAGCGCCAGCGAGTTCAATCCGGTCCCGGTAGTGACGCATTCCTTCGTCTGTGACGGTGGGAGTAACGGCGGTGGACAGGTCAACTTCGTGCTGACCAACATCGGCTTGAGTACTGCACACATTCACGTCCAGTGGACCGTCTCAAACGGGGGCGGCCAGTACGACGTGAGCACCTCTCAACTGAATCCTCAGCCCTTCTCGCATCCAATTGTGGAGGACCAGACCGTGTCGTTCGTCATCACCAACACCGATTCGGGCGGTGCTGGGATCGCCGCGTTCTCGCAGCTGGCGAACTGTCTCGCTGATCCGACGACAACGACGGCCGCCCCGACCACCACGTTGGAGTCGACGACCACGTTGGCATCTGTCGGTGTGCGGCCACCGGCCCGAGTGTTGCCATCTACCGGCGGGTCGGACTCGTGGACAATGACTGGGTTCGCGGCGAGTGCAGGCGGCATCGGTCTCGTGCTGATCCGGCTCGCCCGCCGCCGCCCGGCTGCCTGACCGTGTAGTACGTGAGACAAGAGTGACTTTTGGCGTTGGGTTGTTGTCAATGACAGCCCAACGCCAACGGTCGGCCAGCTAGATCGTATTGATCAATTCGCCTTCGTGGGTGACGGCGAAGGCGCGGTAGTCGTCGAACTTGGCGACCCAGTCCAGTCCGCTCTCGCCGAGGGCGAACGCAGCGGTGGCAAATGCATCGGCCCAACACAGCGATGGGCCAACCACGGTCAATGACGCGAACGTGTTTGCGGCTTCACCTGAGGCCGTCCAGACATGTCGGCCGCGCTCCGCTATACCAGATGTTGCCACCGCCCCGGACTTGACCGTGAGCATGGTGATCAGTTTCCCGGGCCGATGTGGATCCGCGATACCGACCGTCCAGTGAGGGGCGTCGCCCGGCTGGCCGTGCATCAGCATGTCGCCGCCCACCCCGATCGACCAATGTTGTAACCCTTGTCGCAGAAAGTGGGCGCTGGCCCGCTCGGTGGCCCAGCCCTTCACGAATCCGGCGGGATCGATCCGGTGGTCGTGCCGATGGTCGCGGCGGATCGAGAACGCGCCGGCACTGGCATGTTCCAACCAGGTACAGGCATCAAGCACGTCGATCACCTCAGGGGAACAGTCGAGCAGCGACAGCGAGCCGGCATGTACTCGACTGATCTCGCTCGACGGACGAAAGGTGCTGAACATCTGCTCGAGCCGCTCGAGTTCGGCAGCGGCAGCAGTGATCCCGGCAAGGGCTTGTTGTTCATCCACATCGTCGTAGACATGGAAGCTGGCCACGGTGCCCATGACCGGTACATGACGGCGAACGACGACGCCGGTGGCGATGGCGTCGGCGGCGGCGGCGGCGATGATGGTCATCCGCCCAGGCTGTCCAAGATCGACTGGAGTGACTTGTAGTAGCCGACCGATGTATATGTGGCCCCGGAAACGCCGTTGATGTTCTTGCTCTGCGCAGCCATCACCTGACCATTGAGGATTGGAACGGCGTATTGACTGATCTGGCGTGACTTGCGCCGGTCACTGGGACTCTGGATTGCATCGACCGAGCAGATGCGGCCACTCGAACTCACTGAGGCTTCCACCTGTACGGGACCGAACCGGGTGTTGACCGTCGGTCCATCGACTGTCCGGCACGGCGTGGCAACGGGCGCAGGAGGCACCGTCGAGGCCACGGTTGGTGCAGTCTCGACTGCGACGGGTTCTGGCGTTGTCGTGACCGAATTGGAATTGATCGTCGCCACCGGGGTGGAGGGGACCGATGAGGTCGTTTCAGGAGTCTGAGGGGCGACGGTGGGCGCGGGGGCGACCGCGGGGGTGGGCGCTGGGGCGGCCGCGGGAAGTATGGTGACATCGCCGACGGTGATCGTGCTGGCGACGCCATCACCGAGTGGAGTTGCTGCGTTGGCGGAGTTGTTCGGACGGTCGAGCGCGCTGAGCAGAAAACCGCTGGCGCCGGTGAGTGCTATCGCTGGAAGCGCTCTGCGGGCGAGGCTCGGGCGGCGGCGTGCATGGGAGGGGGAGGGCTTCATCGAGTTACCACCAAGCATGTTCGTAATGGATGTCGGAGGTGTGTACGCCGGCCCGCTTGAGCCCGTGGCGTGCGGCTTGAAGGAGGCGTTCGGGGCCGCACAGAATGGCGACCCGCTCAGCAACATCCGGGATCGCCCGACGCAGCGATGATGCGCTGAAGGGATCCTTCACGGCGAGCGAAGCTGAAGGTCCGACAAGGGTGAGCACACGTCCGTTGGTACGCGCAGCCAATTCGACTAGTTCGTCATAGTGGATCAGGTCCTTCCGACTGCGTGCCCGGTAGAGAACCACAGGGGCGGCCGATGCGGGAAGGTCCTCGAGGAGCGCACGTGCGGGCGCAATGCCGATGCCGCCGACGACGAACATCACCTTGCGGTCGAGGGCGACGTCGGATGTGCAGACTCCGTACGGGCCTTCCACTGCGATCTTTGTGCCGACCTTCAACGACGTGATGTAGTTGGAGGCATCTCCTCGGTCTTTGATGCTGAACCGCAGGCCCTCGGTGGTGGGCGATGCAGACAGCGAGAACGGATTACAGCGCCACCACCCTGCAGCGGTGAGTGGCCGCAGGAAGCAGAACTGTCCGGCGGAACCGCGCATCTGCTGCAGCCGGCCACCAGCGAGCCGAACGGTGCACACGTCATGGCTCACCCGTTGAATCTCGGCTACTCGCAGTGGCCGCAGTGCCGCGACCATCGTGTGTCCCCAGCGGCTCCACACCAGTGTGGCGGCGACTGTCACGTGTAGCCCGATCCAGATCCAGCGGGCGATCGCGTCATCGGAAAAATCGGTGCCGGAGGTGATCGTATGGCCGAATGACAACGCGAATCCCAGGTAGGCGGTGAGGTGGAGGAAGTACCACGCCTCGTACGCCAACCGGTTGCGGATCGACTTGAGCGAAGTAACCGTGACCACGCCGATCAACACGGCTCCGACGGTTGCGCCTGCGAAGTAGGGCACCCGGCCGGTCACATCGGCAAGGACAGCGCCCCACTGGCCGTCGACCTGCCATGCCATGATGCCAGCCGCAACGTGGACGCCGACCAACACGGCCATCGTTTCGCCGAGCACGCGATGCCAGTTGAACAGGCGGTCGAGGCCGCAGTGCCGTTCGAGAATCCGTGGGCGGGCCGCGAAGAACAACCCGAGCAGCCCGGCCGCAGATGCATACAGGCCGGTGAGCTGAGTGACACCAGTAGCAATGCCGATGGTGCCATCGCCGAACTGGGACAACCCGCCATGGATGATCCAGATTCCGGTGATCACGGCGATGTAGATGCCAAGTGCCCAGACGAGATCAGTGTCGAGGGCCCGGGATGGCCGAGCGGGAAGCAGTCGGCGGGGCTGGTGCGTTGTCCGGCGCGTCCCGAGCTGCGTGTTCATGGGTGCCAGCGTGGGCGACGTGCTCAAGATTGACCTGTGAGGAGGGTAAGAGTTCGGTGTGATGTACCGCTCGGCGACGCCGAGGATGTCGGGGGTCGAGCGGTCAGAGCGGCCGATACATCAGGCGTGCAAGACCTGCTCGATTGGACGACAGGCGAAGCCGAACGCCGCCGCCTTCGACGAGTCGAGCTCGATCCTTCCTGCCCGCCGTTGACCCTGGTCGGTCAAAGCCGAACTGAGCGAGGCGGTCGGTACCACTGCCGGGTCGTGCCCTTGCCAGCGGGCGAACCACCGGGCGAGATCGGCCCGACTCAGCACCTGCGGTCCACCGATGTGGAGGACGCCGGAGATGTCGCGTCGTTGCGCCAGCCCGGAGATAGCCAGTGCGACGTCGTAGGCGTGCGCCGGGCACCGGTATTCGTCGGTGAAGAACCGCATCGACGACCGGCCGGACAGCGCCATGTCGACATCGGTTTGAATCGCTGCAGACTCGGTCGTGCCGTACAGCAGTGAGGTGCGCAGGATCAGCGCGCCCGGGTGGGCGGCAGCGACGGCCCGTTCGGCCTCGGCCTTCCACGCACCGTAGTCATTCACCGGTGTCGCAGCATCGGTCTCGGTGTACGCGAGTTGGCGGCCGCCGAACACCGCGTCGCTGGACATGTGGATCAATCGTGCTCCGACAGCAGCAGCAGCCCTTGCCACGTTCGTGCTTCCGGCCACGATGTTCCGGCGGTCGCCGCGCCGGTAGGCGAGATGCACGACGGCGTGTGGCCGCCACTCGCGGATGTCGTCGTCGATCATCTCGCGATTACAGATGTCCACCGATTGCGATCCGGGTGCGATGACCTCCCAGTCGCGTATGGCGTCGGTGCCGGTGAGGTGCCGACCGAGAAATCCTGACCCACCGGTGATGTACAGCAGCTTGCTGCGCCGCCACCATTTCATCGCTCGGCCTCGCCAGTGATCACGACCGGTCAGCGTAGGGCAGCGGCCGGTCGGTACTGTCTCACCCCATGCCCTTGCCAACTGTCGCTGCCGTGGAACGCCACCCACATCTCGCCAGTGTCCTGCCGGCGGGTTGGGTGCGGGTCGATCTGCACAGCCACACGATGTGGAGTGGCGACAGCACGACCACCCCGGACGAAGTTGGGCAGGCGGTACTCGACAGTGGACTCGACGTGGTGTGCATCACCGATCATCACGCGGTGAAGGGTGCGTTCGAACTCACCCGGCAGCTTCCCTGCCGGGTGATCATCGGTGAGGAGATGCGAACACATGCCGGCGAACTCATCGGACTGTTTTTGCGCGAGCGAATCCCGTTCGGCACTCCACCTTCGGAAGCGGCCCGCGCAATCCGTGATCAGGGCGGCGTCGTGTACGTGCCGCATCCGTTCGATCCGATGCGGCGCAACATCACCGAGGCAGCCCTCGACGCGCTAGTGGCAGCTGGTCTCGTCGATGCGATCGAGGTGATCAACGCAAAGACCTCGCTGCAGAGCCTGAACCGGAGGGCCGCGGAGTATGCACTGCGGCACGATCTGGCGGCCGGTGCCGGCAGTGATGCACATGTACCGCTGGCGCTCGGCGCAGCGTATGTGGAGATGCCCGACTTCGATGGCCCGACCGATTTCCTGGCCAAGTTACGCGAGGCGCGCACGGTCGGCCATCACTGGGATGAGCCGCGCAAGTGGACCGCTCGCGTGCTTCCCGGCACAACCAGCGGGTAGAACTGACGACCGTGTCAATCCTTCATGCGATCGTGCTCGGCCTCGTCCAAGGCTTCAGCGAGTTTCTGCCGATCTCCTCCAGCGGTCATCTGCTACTCGTCCCGTGGTTGTTCGGCTGGCACGACTTCGCCGACAACTCGGTCGAGAAGGCCTTTGACGTGGCCCTCCATCTGGGCACGCTCATCGCAGTGGTCGGATATTTCCGCAAGGAACTCGTGGTCTACGTTCGCGACGGCCTGCAGTTGGTGGTGCACCGCAAGCGGCCGTCGACACCCGAGGGCAAGCTGGCGTGGTTGTTGGTGGTCTCGTCGATTCCGGCTGCGGCCGTAGGCGCAGTGTTCGAAAAGACGATCGACGAGAAGCTCGGCCGACCGGTGCTGATCGGCGTGTCGATGATCGTGTTCGGCTTGCTGCTTGGATGGAGCGACCGTCGCCGTGGAGATCGATTGATCGATCAGTACGAATCGGGTGATGCGTTGAAGGTCGGCGCTGCCCAGATCTTGGCCTTGAACCCAGGTACGTCCCGTTCGGGGATCACCATCACTGCTGCCCGCACGCTGGGGTTCACCCGCGACGCGGCAGTCAGGATCAGCTTCTTGATGAGCATTCCGGTTACCGCCGGCGCAGTTGCTTACAAGCTGGCGAAGTTGGCCAAGGACGGCATTCCGAGCGGTCTGGGCGGTGCGATGCTCGTCGGGATCGTCACCTCGGGCCTCGCCGGGTGGCTGGCGGTGTGGGGCACGATCAAGCTGGTTCGTACGCACAGTTTCACTCCGTTCGTGATCTACCGGTTCGTGCTCGGTGTGACGGTCCTGGTCGTTGCCGCAGCGCACTGGCGCTAGCGCGGCCTGTCGTTGGCGAAAACCGCTATGGCCTGCGCAACGCCAGCACCGCAACTTGCAGACGTGCCGCTTCGCCGACCGCAGCGGTCTGCGCGGCGGGAATCGCGAGCGCGACCGATGCCGCAGTCACATCAAGCACGAGCGCGTCGTCGGCCAGCATGGTCCCAGCACCGTAGACCGTGACATGGTCGCCTGGGCGCAGCGGCACCGTGGCGCTGGTGATCGGCACGGCGACACCGAGCCAGCCGTCGGGAAGGGCGTCGACGAGACCGTCGCCGACATCTGCCACGGTGACCTGCTCGCCGGTGGTGATTCGCTGAACCGCCGTGCGTCCCTCGGGGGAAGCGGTGACAGCGTCGGCGGGCACGGCGGCGGCCGGAAGTTCCCGGCGGGTCACGGTGACCCGGTCGCCAACAGCAATCGCTCCGGTTGCGACCCAGACCGTGCGCGTCTCACCCCACGAGTGGCGGGCTTGGTCGAGCCCGCGGATCTTGGCGTGAACCGAGGCGGCGAGTGGTACCAACAATGCGCTCACGAGCAGCCAGTACACGGCCGGGTGTCGGGCCAGAAATGTGCGAATTCGGGCAAGTAGTTGCATAGCCACCTCCGGGAGTCATGGGACAACGGGGGAAGTGGCGCGGCCGCCGCCGCTCGTGATGACATGAGCTTAGCGGTGGGCCAGCTCTCGACCAGCTCTCGACCAGCTCTTGACCAGCAGGGGGTCGGCAGGGGTCAGCCGGCGGCAACGGAGGGTTTGCTCGCCGGAGTGCTGCTGGCGGGCGCGCTGCTCGCGGGGGCACTCGGCGTCTCGCTCTTGCTGCTACTCGACCCGGAGGATGAGTCGCTGCTACTGCTCGAACTGGACGACGAGTCGGTGGTGCTCGTGCTGGAACTACCGGACGACTCGCCCGAGGTGGAGGTGGTACTCGGCTTGGAGGAACTGCCCGAACCGCTGCGGCTATCGGTCTTGTAGAAGCCGCCGCCTTTGAACGTGACGCCAACAGGGGTGAATACCTTCTTGACGGCCATGAGTGCGCCGCTCGATGGGTGCGCCACCTCGGTGAGTGTGTCGTCGCTGAACGATTGTTGGACCTCGACCGTCTCACCGGTCTCGACGAACTTGTATACGTACGTGGGCATCGGCACTCCAGCACTCGCGAAGGTTGTTCCACCGGCTCGATGCCTCCGTCCTGCTAGGCGGCTGGCAGTCGACCGGTTCGAGTGCTAAAGCGTAGCGCCCGATCGGTGCCGCCGTAACATCGATGCCATGCGCGTCCATACCGCCGTCGTACCCGCTGCCGGCATGGGGACCAGATTTCTGCCGGCGACGAAAGCCGTCCCGAAAGAGTTGCTGCCGATCCTCGATCAGCCGGCGTTACAGCTCATCATCGACGAAGCCGTAGGTGCTGGTGTCGACCACATCGTGATCGTCACCAGCCACACCAAACCGGCGATCGAGGCGTACTTTGCGCCCGCCCCCGACGTCATCGCCAAGCTCAGATCGTCGGGGCGCGAGGCGATGGCCGACCGGTTGCAGTCGATCGGTCGCGACGTGCAGGTCAGCTTCGCGTACCAGGATGAGGCCCGTGGACTGGGTCATGCGGTCGGTTGCGCCCGAGAGGCTGTCGGTGACGAGCCGTTTGCCGTCCTGCTTCCCGACGAGATCATGGGCTCGTCGGCATTGCTCGATCAGTTGGCGCGATTGTGCGAATCCACCGGTGGAAGCGTGGTCGGGCTGAAGCGGGTTCCCCATGACCAGGTCGGGTCCTATGGCGTGATCGACCCGGTCGGCGAGGCCGATGAGCGCGGCGTGATCGCCATCAAGGACATGGTCGAAAAGCCGAGCCCTGCTGATGCGCCCAGCAACCTCATCATCATCGGTCGCTACGTGCTCACACCGGACGTGTTCGATGAGATCGCCAAGGTGGCGCCAGGGGCGGGCGGCGAGATCCAACTCACCGATGCGCTGCGCGCGCAGGCCACCCGGAGCCCGTTCCACGGCGTCGTCAGCGACGTCACGCGCTACGACACCGGCAACCCGTTCGGCTGGCTCACGGCCGTCATCGAGATTGCGCTTGCCGATCCATCGATGGGTGCACCCCTCACCGATTGGCTAGGTCAGCTGATGCGATGGAACAGCGTCGGGTAGTCGAGTGGCAAGCCGAACTTGTCCACATCGAACTCCTGCGACCAACCGCTACTCAGGTGGGTGAATGCCCATCGGTGCGTATCGAGGCGGGTGTAGCGCTGGTGCTCCGGTTCGACCTGCAGGGTCTCGACGTCGATGGAAGCGACGATGATGTCGGCAGTATGACCGACGTGCAACGGTAGCCGTCGGATCGGCAGTGTTTGCGTGAACGGTGTGCAGGCCAAGTCGAGGTCGTAGCAGCCGTCGAGATCCGGCCGATGGGCACCGTTCATCTCGCCCCATCGTGCCGTGCCGTCGGTGGCCAACCACAGATCTGGTTCGTCGAGGTCTCGAAACAGCAGGAACTGGCGTACTTGCCACGAGGCGTTGAGGCGCACCACATACTGGACGCGTTCGCGTCCGACGGTGCCCGAAGCGGTCCACCCCTCATTTTCCCAGATGATCGTAAACTGTTCCACGCCATCGCCCTGCCACGTGGACCATTGGGTTGTATACCCATCGGCGGGCAAGGCCAGATATGGCGAAGGGTTCATCTCCCTACTGTGCCAGCCCGAGCGGCGGGTACGGTTGCCGGCGTGATTCATGAGTCAGAAGCCCGCGAATACGTGCTCGAGCGTTGCCGCGTCCTCACCGCGACCCCTACCCCGCTCTCGCTGCTGACCGGTCTGGTGTTGGCCCAACCGGTGGCAGCTACCCAGGACGTACCACCGTTCGCCAATTCGGCTGTCGATGGGTATGCAGTTCGGTCCGTCGACGTCGCGGACGTTCCGGTTGTGCTCGACGTGATAGCCGAGCTCGCGGCCGGGGCCCATACCACGATGGTGGTGGGGCCAGGACAGGCGATTCGGATCATGACCGGTGCGCCAATGCCTGACGGTGCCGACGCGTCGGTGATGGTGGAAGACACCGAGCGGGTGGATGGTGGAATCCGCGTGCGCATCGGCCGCAGCGTGCCGTGCGGTGCAGCCGTGCGAACCGCCGGCGACGATGTGCTGGCCGGCACCGAACTGTTTCAGCCGGGTGCAGTGGTCACGCCGATGGTGGCAGGTGTGCTCGCCAGCGTCAATGCACGCCTCGTGCTGGCTGTCCCACGGCCGCGAGTGGCAGTGCTCTCCACGGGAGATGAGTTGGTCGACGATGGCTCACCGCTGCAACGTGGTCAGATCCGCGAGAGCAACAAGACGATGTTGCTCGGCATGGTGGCCGAAGCCGGCTGTGTGCCGGTGGACTTCGGTATCGTGCGCGACGACGAGACCGTGTTGGAGGCCGTGCTGCGCGATGCAGCCGAATCCTGCGACGCAGTCGTCACGAGTGGTGGGGTCAGCATGGGCGACTACGACGTGGTGAAGGCGGTGCTGGCGCGGATCGCGACCATGAGGTGGATGCAGATTGCGATCAAACCGGCCAAACCGTTTGCGTTCGGGTTGCTCGGCCCTCGGAACGTGCCCGTGTTCGGACTACCGGGCAATCCGGTCAGTTCGATGGTCAGCTTTGAACTATTCGCCCGACCGGCCCTCAAGAAGATGGCGGGCCACACGGCGATTGATCGTCCCGTGTTGCAAGCCGTGGCTGCTCGACCCATCCAAAGGCGGCCAGACGGCAAGACTCACTACGTGCGCGTGAGCGGCGAATTCGGTGCCGATGGGCGCTATCACGTCGACACGGTCGGAGGTCAGGGTAGCCATCAGCTCGCTGCGTCTGCTGCAGCGCAGGCGTTGGCGGTGGTTCCCGATGGCGATGGAGTAGCAGCAGATGGCACAGTTTCGGTGATGCTGCTGCGGTTGTGACCGTTCGTCATCGGCTAACCGGGCACCCAGCGGTAGGGTTGCCGGATGGATTTGGTCGATCCGTTCGGACGCACCATTCGTGACCTGCGCATCTCGGTCACCGACCGGTGCAACTTCCGCTGTACCTATTGCATGCCGGAAGAGGGGATGACCTGGTTGCCGCGGTCCGAGGTGCTCACGTTCGAAGAGTTCGAGCGCCTCGCACGAATCTTCGTCGAGCGGTTCGAGGTCGACGGCCTGCGCCTGACCGGCGGTGAGCCGACGGTCCGGGCGCACCTGCCGGTGCTGGTTCGCAAGCTCGCCGCGCTGCGGGTGCCAGCTTCGTCGTCGTCGCCGTTGGCGGGGCGCAAGCCCGACCTGTCGATCACCACCAACGGCGCGACGTTTCGTCTGATGGCGCACGAATTGCACGAAGCCGGCATTGACCGGGTCAACATCAGTCTCGACACATTGCGAGCCGACCGGTTTCTGTCGATGACTCGCCGAGATGAACTGACCCGGGTGCTCGACGGCATCGAAGCGGCCAAAGAGGCAGGGCTCGCACCGGTCAAGATCAACGCGGTAGTCCAGCGTGGCGTCAACGACGACGAGATTGTCGATCTCGCCCGCTACGGCCGTGATCACGACGTCGAGATGCGGTTCATCGAGTTCATGCCGCTCGACGCCAGCGGTCACTGGATGAATGATCAGGTGGTCAGCCAGGATGAGATCGTGGCTGCCATCTCGGCAGTGTTTCCGCTCGAACCGGTACCGGCCAGGGGTTCAGCGCCCGCTGACCGGTGGCGTTATCTCGATGGCGGGGGATTGGTCGGGGTCATCCCGACCGTCACAAAGCCGTTCTGCGGCGATTGCGACCGGGTTCGTCTCACGGCCGAGGGCCAGTTCCGCACCTGCTTGTTCGCCACCACCGAATTCTGTTTTCGAACGCTCATGCGCGACGGGGCTTCTGACGATGACATTGCTGTGGAGATCCAACGGGCGGTGGGCACCAAGTGGGCCGGCCACCAGATCAACCAGGTCACGTTCATTCGTCCGAACAGGTCGATGAGCCAGATCGGTGGCTAGACCGCGCAGTGGAAACGTCGGTGGGTTACTGGTTGCCGGCAGCCTGGTCGTCGCTGCAGCCTGGGTCTCGGGTGCCCTTGCCGGTCCGGTCACTGTCATCGGTCCGGCGCTCGCCAGCCGAGTAGCCAACCGGATCACACCGCCGGCGCCGACCATCGGGGGGTGCGCTGTCTTTCCCGTATCCAACGCGTGGAATCAAGACGTCAGTGCCCTACCGCTGCGCGCCAACTCGACGCAGATGATCAGTGCGATCCAGGCAAGCGGCAGTGACAACCTGCATCCTGACTTTGGTGAAGACCCCACGTACGGCATCCCGTACTCGGTGGTGCCCATCGACCAGCCGTTGGTACCGGTGGTGTACGGCGACTATGCCGACGAGAGCGACCCAGGGCCGTTTCCGATTCCGTTGCTCGCCCCGGTTGAGGGCGGCGTCAATGCCGACGGCGATCGGCATGTGGTGGTCGTACAACAGGGTTCGTGTCAACTGGTCGAGTTGTACCACGCTCGGCGCACCGGCACCGGATGGTCGGCTGATTCTGGGGCGCACTGGAATTTGACCACCGGCGACCTCCGCCCAAGCGGATGGACAAGCGCCGATGCCGCCGGTTTGCCGATCTTGCCCGGACTCGTGCGATACGACGAGGTTGCTGCCGGGGTGATCCGTCACGCAATCCGGGTGACGTTCGGTTCCACGCAACGGGGGTTCGTGTTACCCGCTACGCATTTCGCGTCCTCGGATTCGAATCAAAACCTGCCGGCAATGGGGATGAGGTTGCGACTGAAGGCCGGCTACGACATCAGCGCATTCACCGGACAGGCCCGGGTCATCGCCGTGGCGTTGCAGCACTTCGGCCTGATCGTGGCCGACAACGGCAGTAACTGGTTCTTCCAAGGCGGCACGGATCCGCGGTGGAACGATGACGACCTGAGCCAGTTGAAGGCCGTCCCCGGCACCGCGTTCGAAGTGGTCGACACGGGCCCGGTGCGAACGAGTTAGCGGTCGTCTGGCATACAGATCGCGATTGGCGCGCGCGGGGCGCGCGGATTCACTACGATCTCGTGACAGATGAGTGACTTGTCGTTCACGCACCTCGATCCACTGGGCCGTGCCCGGATGGTCGACGTCACCCCCAAAGAACCCACCCACCGTCGCGCTGTCGCGCGGTGCAAGGTTTTCATGCGCCCTGAGACCACTGCGGCCATCGCCAACCGCGAGGTCAACAAAGGCGATGTGCTTGCGGTGGCCCGCGTTGCCGGCATCCAGGCTGCCAAACGCACGAGCGACATGATCCCGTTGTGCCACCCGCTGCTCATCGGCGCGGTCAATCTCAACTTCGAGATCGGCGATGATTTTGTGGCGGTCGAGGCAAACGTCGACACGATCGACCGTACCGGAGTGGAAATGGAAGCCCTCCATGCATGCTCGGTCGCTGCCCTGACCATCTATGACATGTGCAAGTCGGCAGATCGTGGCATGGTCATCGGTGAACTGGCCCTGTGGGAAAAGACCGGCGGACGGTCTGGTATCTACCGACGCGTTGCCGAGTCCGAGTCCGAGTCCGAGTCCGAGTCCGAGTCCGCGCCGGAGTCCGATGTGTCATTCTCTGTCACGAATGTAGTACAATCGTAATGAAGGCCAACATGCTCATCCATTCGTCTCGCGAACTCAGGAACAGGTAGCCAGTGGGAAAGATCGTTCTTCTAGCCGTCGCTGCTGCGTGGGCGGCCGTGTTGCTGCCGCCGTTGTTGCGCAACCGGATGGTCAACCGTCCGGGATCATCGGTCACCGATTTCCGTCGGCAACTCTCCACGTTGCAGCGCGCGGTTCCTACCCGCAGCATCACCCCGATGCGCTCGATGGCCCGCCCGCTTACACCATCACCATTGCAGAAGCCGGCAGTGCAGCACCGGTCGAGCCACATGCCACGTGCTCACCAATCGGCTGAGCACGGTTATGAGCGCCAACACCACACTGGTGAGCTTGCCCGCCGTTCGCCGCGAGATCACACCCAGCCCATGCACCGCCAGGTGCATCTGCAGAGTCGTCAGGTCGGTCACCGCGAGATCATTCGCCGTCGGCGTACCAACGTGCTGTTCGTGCTGGTCATGGCCAATGTGCTCACGCTGTTCCTGGCCGCTACCACCAAGGCGCACGGGTTCGTCTACGGCTTCGCTCTGGCCTTCGTCTCGTTGTGCGGCTACTGCTACAAGCTGGCCCAGTTGCGCCAGTACGAGCAAGACAGCCAGTACAGCGAAGCAAACTGGTTCAACGCCGCCTGACCTTGTCCACCGCAACCTTGACCGCGGCTACCTTGTCCGCCGCTACACTGCGGAAGCCAATCGGGGGGTGTAGCTCAGTTGGCAGAGCGCAACAATCGCACTGTTGAGGCCAAGGGTTCAATTCCCTTCACCTCCACCCGAAAACGCCAGGTCAGAGGCCCTCTCCGAGCAATCGGAGGGGGCCTCTTTCGTCGTCTGATCCCGTTTTGAGCCCGCGTCTGGGCACCGGTGGTGGGCTATAGCCCACCACCGGTGCCCAGACCTCGCTGTATTGTCGCAGGACGCCCGGTGATGGAGGAGGTCGCGTGTCGACAGCAGTGACGGTTCCCGCAAGGGCGCGGGTGGTCGTGATCGGTGGCGGGGTGATTGGCTGTTCGGTCGCCTATCACCTCGCGCACATGGGCTGGCGCGACGTGGTCTTGGTCGAGCGCGATCAGTTGACGTCGGGCACGACCTGGCATGCGGCCGGGCTGATGGTCACGTTCGGTTCGACGTCGGAAACGTCGACGGAGATGCGTACGTACACGCGTGATCTGTATGCCGGGTTGGAAGCTGAGACCGGGCTGGCGACTGGATTCAAACCAGTCGGCTTCATCGAACTCGCCACCGAACCCGACCGGTTGGAGGAGTACCGACGAGTGTCGGCCTTTAACCGGTACTGCGGGGTCGACGTGCACGAGATCTCGGCTCGCGAGGTCGCCGAGTTGTTCCCTCTGGCGCGTACTGACGACGTGCTGGCCGGGTTCTATGTAGCTGAAGACGGACGGGTCAACCCGGTCGATGTGACGATGTCGCTCGCGAAAGGTGCCCGCCTGCAGGGCGCAACGATTCTGCAAGGGGTGACGGTCACCGATGTCACGTCGCGCCATGGCGCAGTGCACAGCGTTGTCACCGACCACGGCACGATCGAGGCGGAATACGTCGTCAACTGTGCGGGCATGTGGGCACGTCAACTGGGGGCTCTGTCGGGGGTGAACATCGCGTTGCAGGCCGCTGAGCACTATTACTTGATCACCGAGCAGATAGAGGGGATGAACGGTTCATGGCCGGTGATCGAGGACCCTGCGAACTACGGGTACTACCGCGAGGAGGTCGGTGGGCTGATGATCGGCCTGTTCGAAACGGTCTGCGCGCCATGGAACGTGGGCGGTATCCCGAACGACGTTTCGTTTGCATCGTTGCCTCCCGATTGGGACCGAATGGGGCCATACGTCGAGCGGGCCATGAGCCGTGTGCCGATCTCGGCCGATACAGGTATACGCACGTTCTTCTGCGGTCCGGAGAGCTTCACCCCGGATCTCGCGCCGGTGGTGGGTGAGGCACCCGAACTACGTAACTACTTCGTTGCGGCAGGTCTCAACTCGGTCGGTATTCTCACCGGCGGTGGCCTCGGCCGTGTGATCGCACACTGGATCACCACCGGGCAACCCGATGTGGATGTCACCGGATTCAACATCGATCGGTTCCACCCGTACCAGTCGAACCCCGACTATCGCCGTACTCGCACGGTCGAGTCGCTCGGCATGGTGTACCAATGCCACTACCCGAATCGCTCGATGCAGACCGCCCGCGGTGCCAAGGTGTCGCCCGTGCACCATCGTCTTGCCGCCCAGGGTGCCTACTTCAAAGACGTCAGTGGATGGGAGGGTGCCGACTGGTTCGCCGGCACCGGGCAACAGCCTGAGCCCGGCCCGCTCACATGGGGTCGTCCGTCGTGGTGGGCGAAATGGCAGGCAGAACACCACGCTTGTCGTACCGGGGTCGTCGTGATGGACATGTCGTTCATGTCGAAGTTCCGCGTGCAGGGCCGTGATGCCGGACCGCTGCTCGAGCACCTGTCGGCCAACTCGGTCGACGGAACAGCGGGCACCATCACCTACACCCAGTGGCTCAACACCGACGGACGGCTCGAGGCCGATCTCACCGTGACGAAGTTGGATGACGGCGAGTTCTTCGTGGTCGCCACCGACACCGCGCATCGGCACGTCCAGACCCTCCTCCGCCGAAGCGCTGCCGATCGGCACGCCTTCGTCACCGACGTCACGTCAGGCTTTGCTCAGCTCAATCTGCAGGGGCCACGGTCGCGTGATGTGCTGCAGGCACTCACCACGGTCGATCTTTCGAATGTCGCGTTCCCGTTCAGGACTGCACGCGAGATCGACGTCGGCTTCGCCCGAGTGCTGTGTACCCGCATCACCTACCTCGGCGAGTTGGGCTACGAGCTGTTCGTTCCCTCTGAACAGGCCATGCACGTCTACGACCGACTGGTCGAGGGTGGAGCACCGCTCGGATTGCGTCACGCCGGGTTGAAGGCACTATCGAGCCTGCGGATGGAGAAGGGCTACCGCGACTATGGCCACGACATCGACAACACCGATGGTGTGCTCGAGGCGGGCTTGGGGTTTGCCGTTGCGCTCGACAAGCCCGGGGGATTCGTCGGCCGTGACGCGGTGGCGGCGCAGAAAGCCGCCGGGCCGCTCACGCGTCGCCTCGTGCAGGTGCAGGTGACCGACCCCGCCCCGCTGATGTTCCATGCCGAGGTCGTCCGCCGCAACGGCATGGTCGTCGGCTACATCCGCGCCGCGTCGTATGGCCACACGCTTGGTGGCGCAGTCGGGTTGGCGATGATCGAGGCCGGGGTGCCGATCACAGCGCAGTACTTTTCGGAGGCGTCGTGGACGGTCGAGATCGCCGGTCATGAGTATCCGGCCATAGCCTCGATCTCGCCCCTCTATGACCCGCGCAATGAGCGGATCAGACTGTGAATCGATGCCCGAGTTCGGCCCCGCCCTACGATCCGAGTGGATGCTCGATCCGGCCATCACCTATCTGAACCACGGTACGGTCGGTGCGCCGCCACGGCGGGTGCTGACCGCTCAACGAGCCATCCTTGACGAGATCGAACGCCAACCAGCGCGGTTCATGCTGCGTGAGTTGGCCGATGTCGAAGCGGGCGGAATGCCCGCACACCCACGAATGCGCACGGCAGCGAATGCGGTTGCGGCGTTCCTGGGTGTGGATGGAGATGATCTCGGATTCGTCGATAACGCGACGACCGGCGCCAACGCAGTGCTGCGCTCGTTCCCGTTCGAGCAGGGTGATGAGGTGCTCGTCACCAGCATCGGTTACGGCGGCGTCAACAATGCGGTCAGCTACGTCACCGAACGCGCCGGAGCCACGATGCGGACGGTACAGATGCCTGCCGCCGGCTCGCCTCCCGGGCAGTTCGTCGATGCCGTGGATGCAGCGATCGGTCCGCGTACCAAGATCATGGTGATCGACCACATCTCGGCCGAGACGGCGCTGTTGCTCCCGGTCGCCGACATCGCCGCCCGGTGCCACGCCAAGGGTGTGCTCGTGTTGGTCGACGGCGCGCATGCGCCCGGCGCGATCGCACTCGACATTGCCGCGCTCGATGTCGACTGGTACTTCGCCAACCTGCACAAGTGGGCGTGGGCACCGCGCAGTTCCGGCGTGTTGTGGGCATCGAAGGCGCAGCAGGCGAACCTCCACCCGACGGTCATCTCGTGGGGGCTGGGTAACGGAATGGCGGCCGAGTTCGACTTGCTCGGCACACGCGACCCCAGCGCGGTCCTGGCCGCGCCGGTAGCGATCGAAATGATGCGCGAGTGGGGGTTCGACGCGATCTGCGCGTACAACCACGATCTGGCGATGTCGGGTGCCGCGCTGCTCGCCGACCGGTGGGGCACAGCCTTCCTGACGCCTGACTCGATGATTGGCACCATGGCCACTGTGCGACTGCCTGCTGCGGCCGGGTCGACTGTTGCCGACTCGGGCCGGATGCGTGAGTTGCTGTGGAACGAAGAACGAATCGAGGTGCCGGTCTTCGCCGATGATGCGGGACTGACAATGCGGATCAGCGCGCAGGTGTACAACGGACTCGACGACATCGAGCAACTCGCCGAAGCGGTCGTCCGGCTGGTGTGATCGTTCGCTACCCGCTGGTGAGTTGGGACCGAACCCCGTCGGCCCATGCGGTCTAGGAGATGCAGTTCTTCATCGGTCTGCTTCGATTGAAAGGTGAAGCGTTGGAGAGGTCTCGGCGGTCAGTAGCGACTCCGGAATGTCGACGATTCGGGCGCGGAGGTACTCCCCGAGCCCCTTGGCCTGACGATCCTGTCGGGTTGCCGAGGCGACGCCTTCGTCGAGCAGGCCGACGAGCACGAAATTGAGCGACCAGAGGTTGGGGAACTCGTAGCGGTGTACTGCACGATCGCGGGCTTCGGGAAACAACTCGGCGAGGCGCTCGAGGGTGAGGAAGTCGGCCAGCCACGCGTATCCCTCAGCGCTGCGCGCAAATAGCCCGACGTTGGCGTTGCCGCCCTTGTCGCCGCTGCGGGCGCCAACCACACGACCGAGCGGTGCGCACGCCGTCGGCCCGGCTGGTAGGTCAGGCAAGCTGACAGACGTTGGGGTCACCGGCGCTCCGCCGAGACCAGGCTCGGTGGAGTCCACCACGGTGCGGTCGCCATCCACCACGACATCGTGGTGCACGAGTTGCGACGGTACGAGCGTGGGCCAATACACCCCGTAGGAGTCGGCGGCGCGTGGGCCGCCTGCACCGAAGTATCCCGGATATGAGGCGAGCGCCAATTCGATAGCGGGCGCTGCGAACGCTCGGCCGATTCGGCGCGGGTCGTCGTCTTTCACCGTGATGGTCAGCGATGCAACGGCCTCTTCGTTGGTTGCCGGGTCGGCCTTGTCGGTGCGCTCGAGTCGCGTGACCGTTTCGCGGAACGACTCGCGGCCGCCAGGGATCTCACTCCACAACTGTCGCTCGACGAGTTCGGCCTTGGCGTCGATGTCGAGCCCCGTGAGTAGGAACGTCATCGAACTGCGGTAGCCGCCTTCGTAGTTCACGCAGACCTTTAGCGTGTCGGGCGCCGGCTCGCCACGGACGGCGCTGATCCGCACCCGATCGGGCGCTTGCTGGTCGAGGTGGATGGTGTCGAACCTGGCGGCGACATCGGGGTTGAGGTACCGCGGTCCGCCGATCTCGTACAGCAACTGCGAGGTGACCGTGCCTACGTTGACCGTGCCGCCGGTCCCAGGATGCTTCGTGATGACCGACGAGCCGTCGGCGTGAATCTCGGCGATGGGGAATCCGAGGTGTCCCATATCGGCGATCTCGGTGAAGAAGCTGTAGTTGCCGCCTGTGGCCTGGCAGCCGCATTCGACCACATGGCCCGCCACGCATGCACCGGCGAGCGCATCCCAGTCGGTCCGCTGCCAGCCGAAGTGCCAGGCAGCTGGCCCCATGACCACCGATGCGTCAGTCGTTCGACCGGTAATGACGATGTCGGCACCGCGCTGCAAAGCTTCGACGATGCCCCAGCAGCCGAGGTAGGCATTGGCGGTGAGCGCGCTGCGGTTGCCGAACGGTTCGCCGGTGTCGAGGTTGGCCAGATCGATCCCGGCGGCTTGCAGTTCGTCAAGTCGGCCGAGCAGGTCGTCGCCCGCCACATAGGCGATTCGTGGGGCCAGGCCCAGGCGACCGGCCACCTGCCGGACTGCCTCGGCGCACCCCTGCGGGTTCAGCCCGCCGGCGTTGGTGACCACCTTGATACCCTTGTCGAGGCACGTCCCCATCACGTGGTCCATCTGCGTGACGAACGTTCGTGCGAATCCGGTGGAGATATCCTTGGCCCGGTTCTTGGCCAGAATCAGCATGGTCAGTTCCGCAAGCCAGTCGCCGGTGAGCACGTCGATCGGCCCACCATCGACCATCTCACGCGCCGCCGCAAGCCGGTCGCCGTAGAATCCTGAGCAGTTGGCCACGATCAGCGGTTCGGTGCTCATGATCCGGTCCCTTCCACAACCGCCAGCGCGGCCCCCAGCTGCACTTGATCACCCGTGGACACGTGTACCGCGGTGACGAGACCATCGTTTGGAGCGGTGATGCGGTGCTCCATCTTCATCGCCTCGAGGATCATCAGGATCTGGCCCGCAGAGACGAGGTCGCCCACGACGATCCGCACGTCGAGCACCCGGCCGGGCATCGGGGCGTTCAGACTCCCTGCTGCAGCGATGCTGCCGGGCAGGATGAACCGCGGGGTGACCCGCAGTTCGATGTCGCCTGATCCGTCGTGCACCACGATCCGGGTGTCGTTGCGCGTGTCGTTGCGCGTGTCGTAGCGCGTGATCTGGGAGCACACCCGTCGTCCACCGATCTCGACGTCGATGCCATCTGGGTGCCACTGATGAATGTGCGCGCGAATCGATCCGTCGACCAGGAACGAGCCGTCGCGCAGTGAGCGGTACTGCACCACGATGTTGCGGTCGTGGTGGGTCAATTCGTAGCGCTGATCCGGCAGACGTGCGTTGCGCCAACCTGTCGGCAGACGCGTGAGGGACCGGGCATCGGCTCGGTGGCGGCCTTGGATCCAGAGCGCAGCGATGATTGCCGACCGGTGCAGTGCTTCGTCGTCGAGCATGCGCGACCGGGCGGGTGCGTGTCGATCGAAGAAGTCCGTCGTGGTGTCACCGGCCAAGAACGCCGGGTGGCGCAGGGTGGCGACGAGCAGATCGCGGTTGGTGGTGATCCCGGCGAGGTGTGTGCGCCCGAGTGCCAACGCGAGGCGCAGCGCGGCCTCGGTGCGTGAGGGGCCGTGAGCGATCACCTTCGCGAGCAATGGGTCGAAGCTCGTACCGACCACGCTGTGCTGTTCGACGCCGTTGTCCCAGCGCACGGCAGGCTCGGCGGCGGGCACGAAACCGTGCAGGGTGCCGGTGCTCGGTAAGAATCCGGCAGCTGCATCCTCGGCATACAGACGCGCTTCGATGGCGTGCCCGGTGAACGTGATGTCGTGCTGTTCGTAGCCGAGCGGTTCGCCGGCGGCGATACGGAGCTGCTCGCGCACGAGATCGAGGCCCGTAACGAGTTCGGTGACGGGATGCTCGACCTGTAGGCGGGTGTTCACCTCGAGGAACCAGAACGCCCGCGTGCCATCGGCAGCGGGGGTGTCGTCTACGAGGAACTCGACGGTGCCGGCCGAGTGGTAGCCAAGGCGCCGAGCGAGGCCAACTGCAGCGGCACCCATCGCCTCGCGCATCGCAGCATCGACCACGGGCGATGGGGACTCTTCGAGCACCTTTTGATGGCGACGTTGGATCGAGCACTCGCGCTCACCGAGATGCACCATAGTGCCGTGCTGATCGCCGAGGATCTGAATCTCGACGTGTCGTGAGCGGGCGATGTACCGCTCGAGGAACACTCGCGCGTCGCCGAATCCCCCCAGCGCCTCGCGCTGGGCGGCTTCGACGGCTTCGACCAGATCGTCGGCGTGTTCGACGATGCGCATGCCCTTGCCGCCGCCACCGGCGGCGGCCTTGACAAGCAGCGGGTAGCCGACGAGGACGGCATCGCCAGGATCCTCTGCCATCGGCAAGGTGGGCACGCCGGCCAGGATCGCCAGGCGCTTGGCGGCCAACTTGTCGCCCATCTCCGAGATCGCCTCGGGCGACGGGCCGACCCATACGAGACCGGCGGCGATGACCGCGCGGGCGAACCCGGCGTTCTCGGACAAGAAGCCGTAGCCGGGGTGTACCGCGTCGGCGCCTGTGATGTGCGCGGCATGCAGCACGGCCGCCACATCGAGGTACGAGCCGGCAGGCAACAACACGGCATCGTCGGCATCGTGGACGTGAGGCGAGTCGGCGTCGGCCGCCACGTAGACGGCCACGGTGCGGATGCCCATGTCGCGGGCGGTACGCATGATCCGCCGTGCGATCTCGCCCCGGTTGGCGACCAGCAGGGTGGTGATCGTGCGTAGTGCACCGAGGTTGTCGGGTGTGTCGGGTGTGTCGGGCGTGCTCATAGTCGGAAGACCCCGTAGCCCTGTGCGCCCTCGACGGCCCGGTTGTTGACCACCGAGAGGCACAGGCCGACAACGGTACGTGTATCGCGAGGGTCGATGATGCCGTCGTCGGAGATGGCGCCGGTGGCGCGCAACGCAAGCGACTCGGCCTCCTGCTCGGCCTCGGCTTGTTCGACGATCCGACGGTCGGCATCTTCGTCGAACAGGGTGCCGGCACGTGCCGCCTGGTTGCGGCGCACGATCGACATCACCCCGGCAATCTGCTTCGGGCCCATCACCGCGATCTTGGCAGTCGGCCAGATGAACGTGAACCGGTTGCCGTAGGCCCGCCCCGACATGCCGTACGTACCGGCCCCATACGACGAACCGATGATGATGGTGATGTGGGGCACGGTCGAGTTGGCCACAGCATTGACCAACTGCGAGCCCTTCTTGACGATGCCTGCCCGCTCGTAGTCGCGCCCGACCATGAACCCGGTGATGTTCTGTAGGAACAGCAGGGGGATGTCCTGCTGGTTGCAGAGCTGGATAAAGTGCGCGCCCTTCTCGGCGGATTCGGGCAGGATGATGCCGTTGTTGCCGAGAATCCCGATCGGATACCCGTGTACCGAAGCCCAGCCGCAGACCATCGTTGATCCGTAGAGCGGCTTGAACTCTTCGAAGCGGCTGCCGTCGACCACGCGGGCGATCACCTCGCGAACGTCGACCGGAATGCGCAGGTCGGTTCCGATCACACCGAGCAGTTCGTCGGGATCGTGAACCGGTTCGTCGTCGAGCAGCGATGGCGGATTGCCGTGCTTGCGCCAGTTCAGATGTGAGACCACTTCTCGGCACATTCGCAACGCGTCGCGCTCGTCTTCGGCGAGATAGTCGGCGAGCCCCGACACCGAGGCGTGCATCTCCGCGCCGCCCAAACTCTCATCGTCGGACTCTTCGCCTGTGGCCATCTTGACGAGCGGCGGCCCGGCAAGAAACACCTTCGACTGACCCTTCACGAAGATGTTGTAGTCGGACGTGCCTGGTTGGTATGCGCCTCCTGCAGTGGATGAACCGAACACCACGCAGACCGTCGGAATGCCCAGCTTCGACAGTTCGATCATCTCGTAGAAGAACCTGCCGGATTCGGCGAAATGGCCGCCACCGGCCGCTGGACGACTCCTGCCGGATGAATCGTTGCCTTTGCGCAAGTCGGCTCCGGCCGACTCGACAAAGCTGACGTAGGGGATGCAGTTGTCGCGGGCGATCTCGAGCGCTCGCATCCACTTCTTCACGACGTACGGCGTCATCGCCCCGCCGAGGACCGACGGGTCGAACGCGAAGATCACACATTCGACGCCAGCGATCACACCGATGCCGACCACGCTGCCGCCGCCGATCGTGTACTCGGAGTCGTAGGCCGCCAGTGGGCTGATTTCAAGGAATGGGCTGTCCTCGTCGAGGGCCAACGCGATCCGCTCGCGTACCGGCAGCTTGTTGCGCGAAGCCAACCGCGCGTGTGCCTTCGGTCCGCCACCTTCGGCCGCCTGATCGAGCAACCTGTCGATCTCGCTGATCAGCGCCACCATCTGTTCGCGATTGGTTCGAAACTGGTCCGAACGCGGGTCGAGCGAAGTGGGCAACGGGGGTGCGAGCAACCGCGCGATGGCGGACGAATCGCCGTGGCGCGGCGCTGAGTCTGCGGGTGGCACTGCTGGATCTTGGCACACCGTCGTCCGCTGGCGTGCCACCGAAGTGGCGGCACCTGGGCTACGTTGCGGTGAATCGGCCAGGGGGAGGAAACCATGCAGCAGATCTGTGACGATCTCGAAGCCCAACACGTGGCACTCGATGCCATCGTCGCCGACATCGACGAGGTGGCGTGGCGGTTGCCCACACCGGCGCAGGGTTGGGATGTGGCCGACAACATTCTCCACATTTCGTTCTACGACTCCGCTGCTCATCTGGCCGTGGTCGACCCGCTCGGGTTCCAGCACGAGGTGGCGCAGATCGTGGGCGGCGAGGTGCACTTCGCTGAGTTGGCCGATGCGCCGGGTGACCAGCTGCTCGTCGGATGGCGCGAGGCTCGCACGGCATTGTTGGCCACATTGCGCGGTCTCGATCCGAAGGCCCGCGTTGTCTGGTTCGGCCCTCCGATGAGCGCGATCTCGTTCGCCACCGCTCGGCTGATGGAGGCGTGGAGCCATGGGTATGACATCGCAGACGCACTGGGGCGGACCATTCCCCAGACCGATCGCATTCGCCACATCGCTCACCTCGGTGTGGTCACCCGAGGCTGGTCGTATCTCAACCGCGCGATGGTGCCGCCCGAGGTGCCGGTCAGGGTGGAACTGGTTGCCCCATCGGGCGCAGCGTGGACGTGGGGACCAGAGGATGCGGCAGATTCCGTGAGCGGTAGTGCCGTCGACTTCTGTCGTGTCGTCACGCAGCGTTGCTCGATCACCGATGTGGCGCTAGAGGTCACCGGTTCTGCTGCCGCCGAGTGGATGTCGCTTGCGCAGGCATTCGCCGGACCGCCCACCCTGCCACGCAGGTAACCGAGGCTCAGCCGCGGGTGTTGTCGGGTGAGCGCAGTAGCAGCGCGGCAATGATCGCTGCGGTTGCTGATGCCACCAGAATCGCCAACTTGGCTTCGCTGCGCTGTACCTCGTCGGTGAACGCGAGTTCGGTGATGAACAGTGCAACGGTGAACCCGATGCCGGCGGCCCCGCCGATACCCAACGCTGTTCGCAGCGTGGCCCCTTCAGGATCATCGGCCCACTGCGCACGAACGGCCAGTCGCGATGCGAGCGTGATGCCGAGCGGCTTGCCAATCACCAGACCGACGATGATCCCCCACGTGATCGCCGAACTCGCAGCGTGGCCAAGCAGTGTCACGCTGATCTCGATGCCGCTGTTGGCAAGCGCGAACAACGGCACGATCGCATAGCTGGTCCACGGGTGCAGCACGTGCTGCAACCATTCGACAACCGAGACCGAGTTGCGGGCAATCGCCGTGGTTGCCTGCGCCGCTTCGGTGCTCGACAGATCGAGCAACTCCTCGGTGTCGACGAACTCGGGTGCGAGTCGCGCGGTGGTTGGCGCGAGCAAGCCCATCACGACGCCCGCGATGGTGGCGTGAATACCGGCCTCGTGTAGGCCAAGCCACAGGAATGCGCCGACCACGAGATATGCAGCCGTGTTGTACACCCCCACACGTTGCATCGCCACGGTGAGGACGATGCTGGCAAGCGCTGCCGCCAACCAGGGCCACGACACGCCATCTGAATAGAACACGGCGATGACGATGATTGCTCCGATGTCGTCCACGATCGCGAGGCCGAGCAGGAACACGCGCATCGGTGGCGCAAGCCGAGGCGCGGCGGCGGCAGCGACGCCTAGTGCCAGTGCGATGTCGGTGGCCATTGGTATTGCCCAACCTCGTGCTGCGACACCACCTGCGATGGCCAGGTAGAGCATCGCCGGCACGACCATGCCCCCGATCGCCGCCGCGAACGGAAGCAGCGCCGAGCGTCGAGATGACAGATGACCGGTAGTGAGCTCTCGCTTGATCTCGAGACCAACGACAAGGAAGAAGATCGCCATCAGACCGTCGTTGATCCAGTGCTGCAGATCCAGTTCCAGCGTATGACCCGCCACCCCGACGGAAATCTTCGATGCCCAGAGGCGTTCGTATGACCACGACCATGGCGAGTTGGCCCACGCCAACGCGACGAGTGCCCCGGCAGCGAGCAGGATGCCGCCGGCTGTCTCGGTCGCGAGGAAGTCGCGTAGCGGAGACAGCAGCCGAAGGATCCGAGGTTGGGCGGGTGTACGACGGCGGTCCATGTGCAACCCTCAAGGTAGTCGGGCGCTAAGTTGCCCGCACCGGTCGCGTCGCCGACCATTGTTCGATGAAAGGTGCGTCGTGGACTTCGATCTGCCCGCTGAACTGACCGATCTGCTCGTGGAACTCGATGACTTCATCGAACGCGAGATCAAGCCGCTGGAGCAGCAAGACGACAACATTCGGTTCTTCGACCACCGGCGCGAGGACGCCCGCACCGATTGGGACCGTGGCGGCCTACCGAACCATGACTGGGAGTTGTTGTTGCGTGAAGCCCGGCGCCGAGCGGACGCGGCGGGGTACTACCGCTACCCGTTCCCGAAGGAGTACGGAGGACGCGAGGGCACCAACCTCGGCATGGCGGTCATCCGCGAACACTTTGCGCGCAAGGGTCTCGGACTGCACAACGATCTGCAGAACGAGCATTCGATCGTCGGCAACAACGTCGGCCTGATGCTCATGATCCGGTACGGCACCGATGAGCAGAAAGTTGAATGGATCAACGACTTGGCCGAAGGTCGGCGTGGCTTCGCGTTCGGGATCACCGAACCAGAGCATGGCAGCGACGCCACGCACATGGAGACCTCCGCAGTCCGCGACGGCGACGAATGGATCATCAACGGGGAAAAGACCTGGAACACCGGTATCCATACGGCCCAGTTCGATCTGATCTTCGCTCGTACGAGTGGCAACGCCGGCGAAGGCAACGGCATCACCGCGTTCCTCGTGCCGACGAAGTCCGACGGCTTCGAGGTGCTCGAGTTCCTGTGGACGTTCAACATGCCGACCGATCACGCGCATATCCGGCTCACCAACGTTCGCGTGCCCCACGGTGCGATCTTCGGTGGTGAAGGCCGGGGCTTACAGGTGGTGCAGCACTTCTTCAATGAAAATCGCATCCGCCAGGCCGCAAGCAGCCTGGGTGCCGCGCAGTACTGCATCGACCAGTCGGTCGAATACGCGAAGGAACGCAAGCCGTTTGGCAAGCCGCTGGCCACGAACCAGGGCATCCAGTTTCCGTTGGTCGAACTGCAGACCCAATGCGAGATGTTGCGGGCGCTGATCCACAAGACCGCGTGGTCGATGGACAAGTATGGCGCATTCAGCCAGAGCGACAAGGTGTCGATGTGTAACTACTGGTCGAACCGGTTGTGCTGCGAAGCCGCCGATCGGGCGATGCAGGTGCACGGCGGAATGGGTTATTCGCGGCACAAGCCGTTCGAGCACATCTACCGCCACCACCGTCGGTACCGCATCACCGAAGGTGCCGAGGAGATCCAGATGCGCCGGGTCGCGGGCTATATGTTCGGGTTCATGAGCCAGCAGGCGCCAAAGGGCGTCATTGACTGACCCTTGTGCGCCGACCGCCGGTCAGATAGGGAGGTCGCCGGTTGCGGTGCGCGTACTGCCATGGTCGGTATAGGCCTTGATGGTGTTCTCCGCGATCCGCATCTGGTGGATCTCGTCAGCGCCGTCAGCGAATCGCGCCCAGCGGGCATGTTGCATCATGTTGGCCAGCGGCGTGTCGGTGGAGTAGCCAAGCGCGCCGTGCACCTGGATGGCACGATCGATGATGCGGTTCAGGCTGTTGGCGACGAAGTGCTTGGCCATCGACACCTCGGTACGGAAGTCGTCGCCGCGATCGATCTTGTAGGCAGCGTGCAGCACCATCAACTTGCACTGGTACAGCTCCATCGCGGAATCGGCGATGAGCCACTGGATGCCCTGCTTCTCGGCGAGCAGGCTGCCGTGGCTGTAGCGCTTGAGTGAGCGGTCGACCATCATGTCGAGCGCTGTCTCGGCCTGAGCGATCCAGCGCATGCAGTGGGCCAATCGGGCAGGCCCCAGACGGTACTGGCCGAGGCGGTGGCCATTGCCACGACCGCCCAGGATTTGCGCGTCGTGCACGCGCAAGTCGGTGATGATGATCTCGCTGTGGCCGCCGGGGCCGTGCATCGTCTCGATCTCGCGGACGTTGTTCCAGCCCTCGGTCGGCAGGTCGATGATGAACGCCGTATTGGCACCGCGCGACCCTTCCGGTACATCGGGTTCGGTACGCGCGATGAGGATCGCGAACTTGGCGCGATCGGCGCCGGAGATGAACCACTTGTGTCCGTTGATGACCCACTCGTCGCCGTCTTGGATGGCGCTCGTCTTGATCAGCGTCGGGTCGCTACCGGCCACCTCTGGTTCGGTCATCGCGAAGCATGAAGACGAGACGCCCTTGCACAACGGGGCCAGGTACTTTTCTTTCTGCTCTGGCGTGGCCCAATGCAACAAGGTGTGCATGTTGCCTTCGTCGGGCGCCTGACAGTTCAACACCCACGGCCCGACACGGGTCTTGGCAACCTCGGCCTGCACCATCGCCAGCGCGACATGGCCGAGGCCCATCCCACCCCAGTCCTTGGGCATGTGCGGCAGCCACAGGCCTGCCTTGACGGCCTCCTTGCGGAGTGCGATGAGGGCGGTGACGTAGTCGCGGCGGTTGTCGCTGCTCATCTCCTCACGGTGACCGAATTGCTCGATGGCCGGCTTGATCGTGCCGTCGACGAACTCGCGGACCCGGTCGCGGATCTCTTGATGCTCGGGTGCGAGTGTGAAGTCGATGGCCATCGTTGTCCCTCCGGGCAGATCGGTTGATGTGCCGCTGCCGCGTACCTTAGGGGAAGGGATGCATGAGGTAGAATCGAAGTTCCTTGGCAGATGTGACGACACAGGAAAAGAGCGACTATGCGAAATCACGAGTTGACGCGGCGGGTAGTACTTGCGGGTGCTCTTGCGACCGGCTCGTTGGTGGCCGTAGCCGTACCGAGCTGGTCGGCGGCGGCGAGCCCAGTTGCAACTCAAACGGTGACGAGCACCACTGTGGTGAGCAGTTCGAGCGACAAGAACTACGAGGTGGTCGACGGGATCTTTTCGACCAAGGAAAAGGCTCAGGAACGGATCGATGCATTAAAGGCGGCGAAGTTCAAGAAGTTCAAAATCAAAGACATCAGCCCGCAATTTGCCGTGGTCCGGGTCAAGTTGACCAAGGACCAGGCGACGAAGCTGGCGAAGCAGATCAACGACGCCGGTGGTCTGGGCAAGGCACGGATCAAGAAGCTGGCCTGACGCAGCGATCCAGATCTCACAGACCCGGACGTTGTGAGGTTCCGGCAGCCCAGCCTTGACAGCCACACGCAACGGGTCAGCGGCTGACCTCGAAGAACTGGATTCGCGGCGGCTGAAACGGTGCGAGGTCGAACGTGATGGTCACCGGAGCACGTTGTTGATCGAGCGCGGTGATCGTGGCCGCGGCACCGGTACCGGCTTCGATCCTGTCGATGTGCAGTGGGCCATGCCCATCGATCACTGCTACGGCCGCGGCGCGACGCCGTTCGAACGATTCGTCCAGGTCGACGTTGTCGGCAAAGACCAGGGCGGCCTGACCATCATCCCACCTGTTCAGGAGCGCAACGAGTTGGTTAGCGATCTGGGTCTGCGTGGTCGTGACGATGCCGGTTGGTTGCAACAGTTCGTCGCGTACTTGGTCGAGCATCCGCAGCGTCAGTTCAGCCATCGGTGCGTAGGTCACGTTCGACAAAGCGACTGCCCCTAACCGTCGACCCGGAAGCCAGCGCATGTTCGAGCCATAGCCGGGCAATCCGCCGGAATGCCCAACGACGACCCCGAGGGTCGGGTCATCCCTGATGAGCAGTCCGTAGCCGTAGCCGGTTGGCGCGCCGCGCCCTGCCAGCACCTTGCTGCCTGCGTAGCGGTGGATCTGATGCATCTCTCGCCGTGATGCTCGCGAGAGGGGCCCCAGGTCGGGGCCGTCGCGAGGGGGAAACGCGTCGTCCATCCATGAGATCCACCGGGTCAGGTCTGCAACACAGGTCCAGAGTCCACCCATCGGCGCCAGTTCGCCGTCACCGATCGGTGTCGCCTCGCGGACGTTGGTTCCATCCTCATGTCGATACGGGTATGCCCAATCGTGGTGGCCGGGCATGATCCAGGTGGTGCGTTTCATCCCGAGTGCCGGTAGTAGCCGGTTGGACACGTGGTCTTGTACCCGGTGTCCGCTGACCCGTTTGATCACCCTGCCGATGAGCGCGTAGCCGAGGTTCGAGTATTCGAACGCGGTGCCGGGTGATGCGGCAAACAGCCCTCCCGACGCGATGACGGCGTCGAGTTCGGCGTCGGTAATGTCGAGGTGGCGGTCGGCCCAGGGATCGTCGGTGGCGAGTCCGGAGCCCATCGATAACAGGTGTGCGATGGTGATCAGCGGCGCGTCTTCGGCGGGACCGATGAGCGCGGCCAGTTCAGGAGCGTGGCGGGCAATGGGGTCATCCAACTGAAACGCGCCTTCGTCGCGCAGGAGTAGAACGACCGCCGCCGTGAAGCTCTTTGTCATTGAGGCAATCCGGTAGACCGTTCGTTCGGTGGGAGCGGTGTCGTCAGCCAGCGCGCCGCTGGATCCGTGGAGGGCAAGCTCTCCATCCGCGATTACGCCCCAGGCGACACTAGGACAGTGGTGTTCGCACGCAAACGAGTCGACTAGGTCGTCGAGTTCGGTGCGGTGCGACTCGATCATCGTGGTCGAACCGTGAGCCGCTTGGTCATCGCCGCGAGGTCGCGCTTGATCTTCGGCGTGTCGAAGTCGGCGAACTGTCCGGCGAACGCTGCACGGGCGCAGAGTCGGCGGGTCTCGAGATGCGTGGTGAGTTGCGTGAACGCCGGCCCGAGTTCCATCGTGGCGAGGGCGACGCGCAACGCTTCGCATTGCACGGCAACGTCCTGATATTCGCCGAGGTTGTCCTGCAACTGTTTCAGACGTCGTACGTAGCGTGCGGTCGCCCGACGCGGAAGCAGACCCGCAAAGCATTCGATCTGATAACGCAGGCGTTTGGCGTCCTTGCGTAGGTCGTGCAGCGCTTCGGGTACCGAGTGGTCGTCGATCCTGCGGCCGTGATGCACGAGTCGGCGATGTGCAGACGTGATGTTGGCGGCCACGACCGGCCTCAAGCCGGTGGTGCCGAGTCGACCGGCATCGGCTGGAGGGGTCGCAAGCCAGAGATTCCAACTACTGATCAACGCCCTCGTCGGTTTCGATTTCATCGCCGTCACGAATGCCCGTCGCGCCCGGCGGCGCTCACGAACGAGCTTGTCGTGTAACGGCTCCAGTGCTGTGCATGAAGCCGTCAACGATGCACCCGACGCTGCACCCGAATCAAGCGCAGCCATGTACCCCGGCCAGTTCAACAGCAATACGTCGAGATCACGCGGGGTGGAGGTGAGACCGGCCAAAAACCGGAAGCCGTCGGCAAAGCGCTGCCGTTCTGCTTCGGGTAGTACACCCTTGGCCTGCCCGAGCACGGTGCGGGTCTGGCGAACGGCAACGCGTAGTTCATGCAGGAACTCGGTGTCGGTGTCATCGAGGGCACCTTGCCAGTTCGCCTCGATCGTGTGCGCCAGATTCGCCAGCACAGCGCGGAACCCGAGCTCGGCTGGTTGGGCTTTGCTCACGTCAGAATCTTACTCGCGCCATACTCGCGCCATACTCGCGCCTCGGCGCAGTGCGTGGACGACCGTCGGGCTGTGGACGTGTCAGTCTTGCCTCATGAATCCGGATCGCACGGTTCCCGACGAATTGCTTGGCTGTTGGGTGCGGTCGTGGATCCGTTGGGCGGATGGGCGGTTCGACGACCGCAGCATCGTCGTCTGGTTGCAGACACCGTTGGCAATGGCCGACCTGCGGCTCGATCATGATCGTCTCGACCTGTCGGCGCGTAGCTCGTTGGCCGGCTGCACCGTTGACGAACTGGCCGACCTGGCCCGCTCGCAGTCGAGTAGCGGAGTCACCCACTGTCAGCCGCTGGTCTTGGCTCCCGGTGAGCGGCGGGCCACCGTGTCGTGGCATACCGGTACCGATGGCGTCGACTTCCAACCGGTGTCGGCTTTTCCGGAGCCCGGGCTGATGGAGTGGAGCGAGGATGGCACGGTGATGATCGAGCGTGCGCCGAGCGGTGCCTACGAGGAGGAGTGGCGGCTGCTTGCGGGCTCGCGGACCTCGTTCATGTATCGCGTTCTTGATCAGCCAGATGGCAGGCGGTCGGCGCTCTACGTCGCCGGAGATCGGGCGATACTGGTGCGTGACCGCGACCCTGGCTGTTCGTTCGGGGCCTCGCGTTCGCTTGTCGAACTTGTGCGGGCCAGTCATGATGATCGTCGCCGGGCGGAGCAACTCGTTGACTGCGAGTTCTCGTTCGCCCGCCGATCGGGCGACCACTTTGTGATCGAGTCGAGCACGCTCCCATGGCGACGGGGTACTGAAATCCGCTGTGCCGAACCGATCATGTCGTCGCCCTCCAGTTGGATGGGCAGACCGGCATGAGCGATCTGATGCGGCGGTTGGCCGAGCACGCCGGACTCAGTTTTGACAGAGCCGTACTGTTACCGCCAGAGGCATACACCTCGGCAGAGATGCTCGACGCCGAGCGAACGCATCTGTTCGCCCACGAATGGCTGTGCGCGGGTCGTACAGCGGATCTGGTGAATGCTGGCGACTATCTCACCGTGGACGTACCCGCTGGACAGCTCGGTGCTGAGCATGATTCGGTGATCATCGTCCGCGATGAGCAAGGTGAACTGGGCGCGTTCGCCAACGTGTGTGCGCACCGTTGCGCCACACTGCTGCTGGGTTGCGGCACGGCAGCACGAATCACCTGCCCATATCACGCGTGGGTGTACCGGTTGGATGGCCAGCTCGTCGCTGCTCCGTACATGCACCGCACCGTCGACGCTGACGGTCGGCCGTTCAACACGTCCGACCATCATCTCCAGCGGCTGCTGCTCGAGGTGTGGGAGGGCTTCGTCTACGTGAATGCCGACCCTGCGGCGCTACCGCTCGGGCCGCGCCTCGAAGGGCTGTCGGCGGTGGTCGGTCGGTACCGGATGGCGGGCTACGTGCCCGTCGCCTGCGGCGTGGACGAGTGGAACACCAATTGGAAGTGTCTCGCCGAAAACTTCATGGACGCGTATCACGTGTTCAAGGTGCACCGCAGCACGTTCGCGACCGACGGTGATTCCACGGCCAACACCACCGTGTATCCGGGTACCGATGCATACGCGTATCACCTTGCAGTCGACGATCCCGCCAGCTCGCATGGCATCGCCCACGCCGACAATGTCGTGCTGGACGGCACCTGGCGTCGTACCACCGCACTTGCTGCGGTGTTCCCGAGCCACGTGATGCAGATCCAAGCCGACTGGCTGTGGTATCTGGCTCTCAGCCCGGTCGGTACCGATCGGGTACGGATCCGCTGGGATGTGTCGGTCGCGCCCGAGCAGCTGGCCGCCCAGCCGGACCCACGGGGGTATGTGGCGGAGGTGCTCGGGCTGTTGGAGCGGGTCAACGCCGAGGATCGCCCCGTGGTCGAAGGCGTCCATCGCGGACTACGAAATGGCAACGCTCAGCGTGGTCCGTTTTCGTATCTGGAGCGCAACGTCTACGACTTCGACCGCTACGTCGCGCAGAGGGTGAGCTAGCCGTGAGCCGGGCCGGATAGCATCTCCTTTGGGGCATAAGACTGGTGTTCGGAGGGGTGTCATTGTGCTAAATGCGTCAGACCGACATGACGATCTCCGCGGTATTGAGGCGATGTCTGCGGAGGAACTGCGCCGAGTCGTCCACGATCTGCGGGTGCATCACGTCGAGCTGTTCGACATGGCGCCCGTTGGGTACATGACACTTGACGCCGATGGGCTGATCGTCCAGGCGAACCTGACCGTCGCGTCGATGTTGGGCGTCGAGCGCGCCACGTTGATCGGGCAGCCGTTCGACCTGCTTGTTGCCGTCGAGCACCGCGATGACGCCCGCCTGGTTCGCCGGCGGTTGGCAGAGCAAGGTGGTGTGAACGTCCAGGAAATGGTCATGATCCGCCCCACTGGGGCCCGGTTTTGGGCCCGGTTGGAATCCTCGGTGACAACGACGGCGATGGCCGATCCGGCGGTGCGACTCGTGTTGAGCGATATCTCTGCTGCGAAGTCGTTGGCACTGCTGCGCGAGCTGGAATGGGCAATGTTGGAACGGTGCGCTCGTGGCGTGGCGTTGCCTTCACTGCTCGAATCGCTTGTGGTCGGGTACGAGTCGATGACCCCGGGAATGCGCGGCTCGGTGCTGTTGCTCGATCTGTCGGGTCGGCATCTCCGTATCGGGGCGGCCCCCCATCTGCCGGTGGAGTATTGCGATGCGATTGACGGCATCGAGATCGGCCCCGCAGTTGGTTCGTGTGGTACCGCAGCCCATACCGGTCAGACCGTGGTTGCCGCGGATATCGCGACCGATCCGCGCTGGGTCGACTTCTGTGATCTTGCTTTGGCTCATGGGCTGAGGTCGTGTTGGTCGGTGCCGATCACCGGTGCATCCGGCAGGGTGCTCGGTACGTTTGCGTTCTATTTCGACGTACCTCGTGCAGCCACAGCCGATGATCTGGCGGCAATCGAACACGGTGCCAATCTGGCCGGCGTGGCCATCGAACGAGACCGGACTGCAGCCGAATTGGCTGAGAGCATCCAGCGGTTCGAAGGGGCCTTCGAGCACTCTGCGATCGCGATGTCACTCGCCGCGCCTGATGGCACTCGGATCAGGGTCAATGCGAGGAGAGCCGCAATGCTCGGCTACACCGAAGCCGAGACCCTGGCGATGAGGTTCGAAGACAGCTGTCACCCGGACGACCAAGCCACTGCCTGGGTGTTGTGGGACCGACTCCTGGCCGGCGAAATCGATTCGTACGAGAACCCTCTGCGCTTCATTCACAAAGATGGCCACACAGTGTGGACGTCCGTGGCCAATGCGGCAGTCAGGGATGCTGGCGGAAACATCTTGTACGTGGTCAGTCAGGTTGTTGACATGACCAGTCAGACGCTGGTTGAACGTGAACTGCGACGTAGCGAGGAGCAACTGTCCATCACGTTGCAGTCCATCGGAGATGCGGTCATCACGACCGACGCGGCTGGACTCATCACGCGGATGAACACCACCGCAGAGCGTCTCACCGGATGGTCGCTTGCTGATGCGGCAGGTCTACGGCTGTCGCAGGTGTACCAGATCGTTGACGCCCGAACTCTGCTTCCGGCGGTCGACTCCGCTGCGCTGGTCATGGACAGCGGTCGAGTGGTCAGTCTGGCCGACCACTCCATGCTCATCGCTCGTGACGGCCAGGAATTCCGGATCTCCGACAGCGCCGCCCCGATCCGCGATACGACTGGCGTGATCGTGGGGGTCGTGGTGGTGTTCAGAGATGTGACCGATGTATACCTGTTGCATCAATCGCTGGAAGCCTCTGCAGGGGTGCTCGAACGCACGGGTGCGATAGCCAAGATCGGCGGGTGGGAACTCGATCTGCGAACCGGTCAAGGGGTGTGGACGCCCGAATTGTTTCGGATCCTCGACGTCGTCCCTCCGGTGATTCCCCCCCTCGAGGAGGGATTCGATCGTTTCTTTCCGCCGGATTCCAGAGTGATGGTGCAGACCGCGATGCAAGCAGGTATGTCCGACGGGACACCGTGGGATCTTGAAGTATCAATGCTCACCGGCAGCGGTCAGCCGATCTGGATCCGACTTACCGGCGCGGCCACGTTCGATGACGGTCAGCCGGTGCGACTGAGCGGGGTTTTCCACGACATCACGCAACGTCGGGCGGCTGAGGAGGCGCTCAGTCGTAGCGAGGCCCGCTTGCGACAAGCGGTCAAGATGGAGTCGGTCGGGCTGCTGGCCGGCGGTGTTGCTCACGATTTCAACAACATGTTGGGCGTGATACTTGGTCACGCTGAAGTCGCGATGGGCGAGCCCGACGCCGTCGGGCGGGTACACGCCCATCTTGGTGCGATTTGCCAGGCGGCTGAACGGTCTGCGGCACTCACTCGCCAATTGTTGGCATACTCTCGTCAGCAGCCCGTGGTCCCCGAGGTCGTCGATCTGAACCATGCGGTCGATGCAGTGCTGGGGATACTGCAGCGGTTGGTCGGCGACGACGTCAGCGTGCTCGTGCAACGAGGTGCCGATCTGTGGCCGGTCGAGATCGATCCCTCGCAGATCGATCAGATCCTGACCAATTTGTGTGTCAATGCCCGCGACGCCATCGCTGGGGTCGGCCAGATCGTGATCGAGACCGCGAACTGTGTTCTCGACGCAGCGTTCTGCGCGTCGAGGTTGGATGCTGAGCCGGGCGAGTACGTGCGGCTGACTGTTCGTGATACTGGGATGGGGATTGACCCGGAGACACTTCCTCGGCTGTTCGAGCCGTTCTTCACGACCAAAGCAGTCGGTTCGGGAACCGGGCTGGGGCTGGCAACCGTGTACGGCGTGGTCACCCAGAACCTGGGGTTTGTCGACGTGTCGAGCGATCCTGGTCAGGGTGCCACATTCCTGGTGTATCTACCGCGCCGCGTGAGTGGTGACGCAACGAGCCCAGGGTTGACCGATCAGCTGGCCGCCGTGCCTGCCGGCGGTTCCGGCATGGTGTTGGTGGTCGAAGACGAGCCCGAGTTACTGGAGTTGGTCACCGAGGTGCTCGAACGTGAGGGGTACGTCGTTCTTGCCGCGCCTGGTGCAGCGGACGCTATCCGGTTGGCTCAGGCGCATGTGGACGAGATCCGTCTGGTGTTGACCGATGTGATCATGCCGGAGATGAGCGGGCACGATTTGACCGAGCGGCTGCTTTCACTCGGGTTGCATGCCGACTATCTGTACATGTCGGGATACACCGGCGGCATCCTCGGCGAGCGTGGCCTGGTCGGACTGGAGGCGGCCTTCATCCAGAAACCATTTACGATAGCGGCCCTCGTCGCCAAGGTAGGTGCGGTGCTTCAAGGCTGACCAATGGCGCTGGGTTGTTGTCAATGACAGCCAAACGCCAACTGTCAGGCTGTTGTGCCTGGCGCGTGTGGCTCTAGCGCCTCGGAGAGATCGGCCCACAGGTCGTCGACGTCTTCGATGCCGACGCTCATCCTCAGCAGGCCTGGATGGACGTGCGCGTCGCCAGCGTATTTCTGCCTTCGTTCGATTGTGGTCTCCACGCCGCCAAGACTGGTGGCTGGCACCAGGATCCGGACTCGTGCACACACCGCGTCGGCCGCGGTTGCACCGTTGCGCATGATGAACGACACCATCGCTCCCTGACCGGGGTAACGCACCTCCTGCACGGCGGCATGCTTGCGTAGCCGCTCGACGAGCACCGCGGCGTTGCTCTGCGAGGCCCGGAGGCGAAGCGGCATCGTGCGTAGCCCGCGCAACGCAAGAAAGGCTTCGAGCGCGCCGGGTGTGGCGCCCTGGAATGTGCGCGCCCGAATCAGACGCTCGAAGATCTCGTCATCGTCGGTGATGCACAGGCCGATCAGCAGATCACTATGGCCGCCGATGAACTTCGTCCCGCTGTGCAACACGATGGTTGCGCCATGCTGCAATGGCTGCTGCAGCAGAGGCGTCGCAAAGGTGGAGTCGACAACCATCCGCGCACCAGCCACCGCCGCGGCCGCGCCGATCGCGGGCAGGTCGGCCACGTCGAGCGTTGGGTTGGTGGGGGTCTCGACCCACACCAGGTCGGCGCCATGAGCGGCAGCGGCGACAGCGGCCGTATCAGTGATGTCGACCGGGCGAAGTTGCACCTGGCCCTGGGCATGATACTCGCTGAGCAACGACCGGACTCCCAGGTAGCTCACGGTCGGGATGACGACCACCTTTGGTGCCAGGGCGTACACGGCTGCCGCGGCCGCCGCCATTCCGCTCGCATAGGAGACAGCCCGGCCACCTTCCAGCGCGCCCACAGCCTGTTCGAGCGCCGTCCACCCATCGGTACCGTGTGTGCGGGTGTACTCGCCGCCGTCTCGAAAGTTCGACGCCAGCACGATCGGCTGGTTCAACGGCGATCCCGGTGCGATGGGGCGGCCGGCAACGACCGCGATGGTGTTCGGGTGCAGCTTGCGTGGGGGGAGGGCGTTGGTCATGTCGCTCATGCTCTCACGGTTGAAGCCGCAAACGGGCGTGGGGCGCGGCCGGATCGCTGCCATGCTGAGCCGAGGAGATCCACGTTATGTCTGCACAGCCCAACGGCACACCCACATCCGTCATTCCGCAGAAACCCACGGCGGCAGATCGTCGCGCGCTCGTAGCCGAGCAGGTACTCCGCCAAGGTCGGATCACCTATCCCCAGATTCTTCCGATCACCGAGCGTCATGACGAGTTGCTACAGCTGATCCGCGATCATCAGGTGGTCATCGTTGCTGGTGAAACAGGGTCAGGCAAGAGCACCCAGCTACCGAAGCTCTGCCTCGAAGCCGGTCGAGGGGTCTCCGGATTGATCGGGCACACCCAGCCACGCCGGATGGCAGCCCGTACCATCGCCGAGCGAGTGGCTGAAGAGCTCGGCTCCGAACTCGGCGCAGAGGTCGGCTACACCGTGCGGTTCACCGACCATGTTGGCGACGACACGCTGGTGAAGGTGATGACCGACGGCATCCTGTTGGCCGAGATCCAGCGCGACCGGATGCTCAGGCGCTACGACACGCTGATTATCGACGAGGCACACGAGCGCAGCCTGAACATCGACTTCATCCTCGGCTACCTGAAGCAGTTACTCCCGAAGCGGCCTGATCTGAAGGTGATCGTCACGTCGGCCACGATCGACACCGAACGGTTCGCAGCGCACTTCGGTAGTGCTGGTCGGTCTGCGCCGATTGTCGAGGTGACCGGTCGCACGTATCCGGTGGAGTTGCGGTATCGGCCGTACGGAGACGAGCCGGGTGACGATCGCGATCAGGTGCAGGCGATCTGCGACGCTGTCGACGAGTTGAGCCGCGAGGGTCCGGGCGACATCTTGGTGTTCCTCAGCGGCGAGCGCGAGATCCACGACACGGCCGACGCGTTACGCCGACTCGATCTGCGGCAGTTCGAAGTGCTGCCGTTGTATGCCCGGCTGAGCGCAGTCGAACAACACCGGATCTTTCAACCGCACGCGAGTCGGCGGGTGGTGCTCAGTACCAACGTCGCTGAGACATCGCTCACCGTTCCGGGGGTGCGGTACGTGATCGATGCCGGCTCGGCGCGGATCTCGCGGTACAGCTTGCGCCTGAAGGTGCAGCGACTTCCGATCGAAGCCGTTTCGCGGGCCTCGGCCAACCAGCGTTCCGGGCGATGTGGCCGTGTTGCTCCAGGTATCTGTGTGCGCCTCTATGCCGAGGACGACTACGAGTCGCGGCCTGAGTTCACCGAGCCCGAGATCCTGCGCACCAACCTTGCTTCGGTCATCTTGCAGATGACAGCGATCGGGCTCGGTGACGTGGCCGCGTTCCCGTTCCTCGAACCGCCCGACGCCAGGGCCATCCGGGATGGCTATGCATTGCTGGAAGAGCTTGGCGCCATCCACCCGGCCGACGAGCACGACCGTCGCACGCTGACGACCGTCGGTAAATGCCTTGCCCGGCTGCCGATCGATCCGCGGCTCGCGCGGATGGTGCTCGAGGCCGAACACTACGGGTGCGTCCGCGAGGTGATGGTCATCGCTGCCGCGCTCTCCATCCAGGACCCTCGCGAGCGTCCATCCGCCGAGGCCGGGGCGAGTGCCAGACAGGCGGCCGAAGAGGCACATCGTCGGTTTGCGGTCGAGGGCTCGGACTTCCTGGCGCTGGTGAAGCTGTGGGACTACCTCCGCGAACGACAGCGCGCGTTGTCGAGCAGCCAGTTCCGAAAGCTGTGCCGGAGCGAGTTCCTCAACTACCTCCGCGTCCGCGAGTGGCAAGATCTGTTCAGCCAACTTCGGCAAGTCGCGGGCGGCATCGGCCTGCGGTCGGGTACCGAAGCCGGCCATCCCGACCGCATCCACCAGTCGCTACTTGCTGGGCTGCTGTCGCATCTGGGGATGCGTGACGACACGAGCAACGAGCCGAAGGGGCGTAATGCCAACGGGCGTGATGCAAACGGGCGTGAGGTGAAAGGTCGCGAGGTAAAAGGCCGCGACATCAAAGGCCGCGAGTTCCGCGGTGCTCACGGGTCGAAGTTCGCGATCGGCTCTGGCTCATCGTTGCAGAAGGTACCGCCGCGGTGGGTGATGGCGGCAGAGCTCGTGGAGACCAACAGGTTGTGGGCGCGGATGGTGGCCGCCGTACAACCCGAGTGGGCGGAACGTTTGGGCGCCGATCTGGCGAAGTACTCCTACGCCGAACCAACCTGGGATGAGCGCAGCGGGCGGGCGGTCACCATCGAGCGTGTGTCGCTGTACGGTCTGCCGATCGTGACCGGTCGCCGCATCGGACTCGATCGGATCGATCCCACGGCGGCACGGGAGATGTTCATCACCCACGCGCTGGTGGAGGGCGAGTGGACTGCCCAGCACCGATTTGTCGAAGAGAACCGTGCGGTCCTCGATCAGGTACGGGTGATGGAGGATCGGCTTCGCCGGATTGATCTGGTCGATCACGATGCGGTCTTTCGTTTCTACGACGAGCGAGTGGGCGCCGATGTGGTGTCGTCACGACATTTCGACCAATGGTGGAAGCAGGCTCGTGCCAAGCAGCCCGATCTCTTGCGGCTCACGGTCGATGCGCTGCTGGGCGAACGCAGCCGCGGTCATGGCGTAGACGACTTCGCCGACACCTGGCACTACGACGATCTTGAGTTGCATGTGACCTACCGGTTCGACCCCGGTGCGGCCGATGACGGCGTCACCGTCCACGTTCCGATCACGGTGCTGAACCAGGTCGGCGATGAAGGCTTCGACTGGCAGGTCCCGGGGTTCCGCGAGGAACTCGCGTCGGCGATGGTGAAGACTCTGCCGAAGGAGATCCGTCGCGAGTTGGTGCCGGCAGCCGACACCACTGCTGCTGCCTACCAACTGCTGCCTACTGAGCCGGGGCCGGAGCACGGCACGTTGGCCGAAGCGTTGGGTTCGGCGCTCCAGCAGATCGCGCAGGTCAAGGTACCGTCGCGAGCGTTCGACATCACGCGGGTGCCCGACCACCTGCGGATTTCGTTCGTCGTCGACGACGACCAAGGGCGACCGATCGGGCGCAGCAAGGACGTCATCGACCTGCGACGCCGGTTCGGCAGCCTCGTTCGTCAAGCGATCGCGGCAGCGTCGCCGGTGCGTGAGCGGGCTGCCATCACCACGTGGGATGTAGGCACCCTGCCGACGATGGTCGAGACCGGTGAGTCCGGTCGTACAGTGCGCGGCTACCCGGCGTTACTCGACGACGAACACAGCGTGTCGCTGCGGGTGTTCACCAATGCCGATCTGCAAGCGCGCGTCATGCGCGGCGGTGTTCGCAGGCTGCTGTTGCTCACGTGTTCGCCCAGCCGCAAAGCGGTGGAGCGTGGGCTCGACAACCACCGCCGGCTCGTGCTGGCGAGGAGCACGGTCGGGATCGACGATCTCGTAGGGCAGTGCATTTCCGCTGCTGCCGACCGGGTGATCACCGACTACGGAGCGCTGCCATGGGATGCCGACGCGTTTGCCGACCTCCAGACGATGGCCCGTGCACAATTCGTCGATCACGCCGCCACCTCGCTGTGTACGGCCATCGACATCATTGACGCAGCCGCGGCCGTCGAGCGGCAACTTGCCAGGCTCATCGCCCCCACCGCACTGCCCACTGTGACCGATGCGCGTGCCCAACTCGAGCGTTTGGTGAGGCCGGGCTTCGTCGCGGCCACTGGCATGCGCCGCCTGCCCGATGTGGTGCGTTACCTGCGCGGCATCGAGCGTCGACTCGACAAGATCGCGGGCGAAATTCCCCGAGACCAGCAACGAATGCGCGAGGTGCAAGCCCTGGAACGACGCTATTCGGCGGTACTGAAACGTCTCGATCGGGTGCGGATCACGCCCGAGGTCGTCGATCTCGGCTGGTCGCTGGAGGAGCTGCGGATCAGCGTGTTCGCACAGGCGCTGGGCACCAACGGCCCGGTCAGCGCCCAACGAATCGATCG
>JANYDH010000136.1 GCA_025359865.1 Actinomycetes bacterium
GAAGACCATCGCGCCATGCGCGGCAATGACCGCAGGGTCGAACTGGGGGTGATCAACCAGCACGACCACTACGTCCGCTCCAGTGAGGTGGTCCTCGTCGAACGGCACCAAGGGAAAGCGCATGTGCGTAGTGTTCACGGCCGGAATGTACGGATCGCAGAACGTTATCTCGGCGCCGCTGGCGGCGAGGCGCTCGGCCACCGCCACGCTGGGGCTCTCCCGCCAATCACTGGTGCCCTTCTTGTAGGCCAGGCCCAGTAGCAGCACCTTGCTGCCGTTCACGCTCTTGCGCTCGCGGTTCAACATCGCGGTCACCCGCGCGTGCACGTAGTCGGGCATGTGCTCGTTGACATCGTTGGCCAGCTCCACGAAACGGAACGTGTGACCGAGGTGCTGCTTCACCCGCCAAGCCAGGTAGCTCGGATCGATGGGTAGGCAATGCCCTCCCACGCCGGGTCCCGGCGTGAACCTCATGAACCCGAACGGCTTGGTGGCCGCGGCGTCGATAGCCCTCCACACGTCCACACCCAGCTCGCGGGCGAACATCGCCAGCTCGTTGACGAGCGCGATGTTGACGTGGCGGAATGTGTTCTCCAGCAGCTTGACGAGCTCGGCTTCAGCAGGGGAGCCCACCGGAACCGTGCGCTCCACCAGGGCGCCGAAGAAGGCATCCACAGCCTGCAACGACGCCTCGTCTACGCCGCTCGTCACCTTGGGCGTGTTGACGAACGTGAACCGGGTGTTGCCCGGATCGATTCGCTCAGGCGAGTACCCGAGCGCGTACTGGCCCGGCTTCAGGCCCGAGCCTGCCTCGAGGATGGGGCCGAGCAGCTCGCTGGTCGTGCCCGGATAGGTGGTGCTCTCCAGGATGACGCAGGCGCCTTCGCGCAGGTGGGCGGCCAGGGCGGCGCCCGCCTGTTCGATGTAGGACAGGTCCGGCAGACCGTCGTTGAGCGGCGTCGGCACGCTGATCACGGCCACGTCGAAGCCGGCGAGGTCCGCTGGGTCGGTGGTCGGCAAATAGCCGGCCGTAAGCGCAGCGGCCACCTCTGCGTCGCCGATGTCGCCCACGTAGCTCTGTCCGTTGCGCAGGGAGGCAACGCGCTCGTTTGAGACCTCGAAGCCCACCACGGGGAAGCCAACCTGCACAGCGCGCATCGCCACCGGAAGGCCCACGTAACCCTGGCCGACCACCACGATCTTGGCGGACCGATCCGCCAGGCGTGCCATCAGTTGTTGCACTTCATCTCCTGCCCAACCATGTGAGGACCTCAGGTTACTTGCTGGCCTGCAGCACGAACCGGACCACCACTAGGATCACCCCGGTATGCCGGATGCCCGTGACGTGCCAGACGTGACCGTGGTGCTGCCGGTGTTCAACGGCGAGCGGACCATCGGCGACGAGCTCGACGCGGTGCTCTCCCAGGTCACCGACTTCTCCTTCGAACTCGTGGTGGTGGACAACGATTCCACGGACGGTACGGCAGCGTTGGTCGACGCGCTGGCCGAGCGGGACTCGCGCGTGCGCCGAGTCACCGCTCCCGATCAGCACAACCTCAGCTACGTCCGCAATGTCGGCGTTGCAGCGGCACGTGGCCGTTTCGTGCTCTTCTGCGACGACGACGACATCGTCGCGCCCGGATGGTTGCAGGCCATGGCCTCGGCACTGACAGAACACCGCCTCGTCGCCAGCCGAATGGAGTACGCCCGCCTCAACTCAACGGAGGTGATGCGCGGCCGAGCCGAGTTCCAGTCGGAGGGTTTACTCGACCTGTTCGGTTACACCGTCTCGAACGGCGCCATTGGCGTGCACCGAGACGTCTGGAACCAGCTCGGCGGCAACGACGAGCACCTCGGTGTCGCCGGAGAGGACTTCGACTTCGCGATCCGCGCTCAACGCGATCTCGGCGTGGTGCCGGTGTTCGTCGACACGGCGATCTACTGCTACCGCCAGCGCGCCGGCGCCAAATCCACGTGGATCCAGGCCCGGCGCTACGGCCGGTCCCACGTGGCGCTCTACCGCCGCTACGGCCAGGGCCGCGTCGACCTCGGCGCCGAGCGTCGCCGCGCGGCGCGTGAGGGGTGGTGGATCATAACCCGGGCGCCGCTGCTGGTTCAGCCTCACCGCCGCGTGCGTTGGGCGCGTAAGGCGGGTATGCGCCTCGGTCGCCTCGTCGGCTCGTTCAAGGAACGCGTGGTGTACCTGTGACGTCGGATCCGATCATCACGGTCGTCATTCCCACCTTCAACCGCCGGCACGTGATCGAGCGCGCCGTGAACAGCGTGCTCGGCCAGAGCATGACCAGGTTCGAGCTCATCGTGGTCGACGATGGCTCGACTGATGGAACCGCTGCGTACCTCGGGACTATCGATGATCCCCGGTTGTCCGTGATCGTCCAACCCAACGGCGGCGTGTGCGTCGCGCGAAACACCGGGATCACCACGGCGACGTGTGGCTTCATCACGTTCCTCGACAGTGATGACGAAGCAGGCGACGGCTGGTTGCAGTTCTACGCCGACGCGATCGATGCGGGCTACGACTTGGCGTCGTGCGCCGTACACTTCGTCGGCCCGGGGACTCAGTACCAACTTGTGGTGCCGGAGGACGCTGGGCCTGCGTTCGGTCATTTGCGAGCTCAATACCTGTCGGGCGCCTTCGGCCTTGCGCGTGGTCTGCTCATCGAGGTGGGGATGTTCCGTCCCGGGTTGCGGTTCAGTGAACACACCGATCTCGCCCTCCGCCTCGGTGGACGGATGATCGAACGACCCTTTCGGGCCCATGCGGTGTCCGAGCCGTTCCTGACCATGCACCGCGATGAGCGACCGCACGACCCCGCTCTTCAATACGAGTCAGCGTCGATGATCCTCCGTAACGATCTCGTTCATCTCCGAAGGGACCGCGCGGCTCTGGCCCGATACCTGGCGATAGCCGGAGTGGCTGCCTCAAAACTTGGTAGGCGGCGGGAGGCGCGGCGCCTTCTGGCACGCACGATCCTCGCCCGTCCGCTGGACCCGAAGGGCTACCTTCGGCTGGGGCGAGCCGTCATCAGAAGGCGGGGACCGGACGCCTCGGGGTGACTCATGCCATCTGGCGAACGAGGTCGGTCACGTCCTCCCGGATGATTCGCCAGTCGTACTTCGCCACGACCAGCGCGTGCGCTTCGCGGCGGAGTAACTCCCGCAACGATCGATCGGTCAACATCTCGTGCACCGCCGCGGCGATCTGGGCGGGCGAGTCGGCGAGGAGCAGGTGACGACGATCGATGACGTCGATGCCTTCCGCACCGATCCTGGTCGACACGACAGGAAGACCAGCGGAAAACGCTTCGAGGATCTTGAGGCGTGTCCCGCCGCCAACGCGGAGTGGGACCACCAGGATGTCAGCGTTGGCGAGCTCGAGTTCGATGTCGTCGACGAATCCAGTCACTGTCACCGAGGGCGGTGATGCGAGATCGGTCAACCTGTTGTCGGCACGCCCCACGATGCGGACGCGAACATCCGGGATCTGATGACGCACCAGGGGGAGGATCTCATCGACGAGGATGCGGGCAGCGTCGGCGTTGGGTTGATAGGTGAGCTGTCCGTGGAACAGGATCACCGGTGGGTCCCCGACGGCATGGGCCGAGAGCGACCGTAGGTCTGCGCCGTTGGGCACCACCCGGACCTTCAGGCCGGCGGGGAGGGCATGACGGTCGACATCCGAACAGACGGTCACAAGCACCTTGATGTCCAACAGCGACTCGTGGAACCTCCGCCACGCTCGAACGTCGGACGAATTCCTTACCCAGTTCCAGGCGCGCCGGGGGAAGGTTACGCGGGCGCCTGGTTCTCGAATCGTCATGAGGCGTCGCAATCGTGCGTCCTCGATGTCCCACAGGTCGACGAGAAGGGACGTCTCCTCGGATCGGATTCGCTGAGCGAGAACTGCGGCGATTGGCTGGATCGCGATGATGAGCTGGCGTCCCTCGGCCACGACAGAAGTCGTCGTCGCGAGAGCGGCGAAATCAAAACGGGCGAGTCCAGACGGCTCGCGTTGTTGCAGGATTACCGCGAGACGCTTCAGCTTCGATCCGCCTCGACGCGGCACCGCCTGGAACTGGCAGTTCCACGATGGAAGCTTCGAACGGATCAAATCAGCGGCCTCGTCGTCGGGTGATTCCAGGACAAGGAGATCTGCCGGGCCTGCAGCGTCGATCGCGTGAAGGAAGTTCCACATCCGTTGACGACCACCCGTCACTGCCGGAAGCGGGAAGCGGTCCACGATGACGAGCGGGCGGGGATTGTCGGCCACAGGAGCCGCAGCGTAGTGCCGGCGCGCAACCGCGCCGACGACCAGCGAGATGATCGGTCAGCGGTGATGGCGGGGCTCTAGTGTTCCCCTATGCGAGCACTCGTCACCGGCGTCGCCGGCTTCATCGGCAGCAACTTGGCGATGCGATTGGTTGCGGATGGTTGGTCGGTACGCGGCATCGACTGCTTCACCGACTACTACCCCGAGGTGATGAAGCGGGCCAATCTGGCGCCACTTCTCGTGTTGGAGCGGTTCGAGATGGTCGAGGCAGACCTGCTCGAAGTGGATCTCGATCAGCTACTGCAGGCGGTCGACGTCGTGTTCCACGAAGCCGGTCAGGCGGGTGTGCGCGGGTCGTGGGCGAGTGGTTTTCGTGTCTACAACGAGACGAACGTTGACGTGACGCAGCGTTTACTCGAAGGCGTGCGGCGGAATCCGGTGCACCGTTTCATATTCGCATCCAGCTCGTCGGTGTACGGCAACGCGGCGAAGTTCCCGACCTTCGAAACGGATCGCCCCCAACCGCACAGCCCATACGGCGTGACGAAGCTCGCTGCCGAGCACCTGTGCAGCGCTTACGCACACAACTTCGGCGTGCCTGTTGTCTCGTTGCGTTACTTCACCGTCTACGGGCCTCGTCAGCGGCCTGATATGGGGATTCACCGAATGATCGAGGCCGCGTTGAACGGCACCACGTTTAGCGTTTTTGGCGATGGTTCTCAGGTTCGTGACTTCACCTACGTCGGCGATGTCGTCGAGGCGAACGTTCTGGCGGCGATGGCTGACGTGGAGGCGGGAACCGTGATGAACGTGGCCGGTGGCGGATCGATCACGGTCGCTCAACTGCTCGATCTCGTCGGCGAGGTCGTTGGGCGCCCGGTCCCGGTCGAGTGGGGCCCGCCACAGGCAGGTGATGTGGAACGGACCGGAGGCTCGGTCGATCTCGCCAAGGCGCTGCTCGGCTGGGAGCCACGAGTCGACATCCGCAGTGGAGTGACGGAGCAGGTCGCCTGGCATCGCCAGCGCCGCCCGGCGTGAGCGCTCCACAGTGAAAGTCATGGTGGTCCTCAACAGCCTGGC
>JANYDH010000137.1 GCA_025359865.1 Actinomycetes bacterium
GTCGCCGCCGCGGATCAGCCAACCAGACTCGACCTCGTCAACGACTGCGTGCGCCACGATGAAGCTCCGCTCGGGTCGCTTGTAGTGGAGCAGGAGGTCCTGGAAGCCTGGGTCGCGCAAGAGCTTCATGGTGTCGCCAAAGGCGTCGCGGAGCCTGGCCTTCAAGGTGGTTGCAAATGCACCGATGTCGCCGTCGGGCACGTACGTCGCGAACGCCTCACGTGACTCGCCGGCCATCGCCTTGTCGATTCGCTGGAGCCGCTTGACCAGTCGGTTGGTGCTGTACTCGCGGTCCCGGTTCGCCCAGACGTCATCGATTACCTCGGTGATCGACTTCGTGTCCGACGCTGGCGGTTCGGCGGTGATGTCGGTCGTGTTGCGGAAGTACTCGAAGAGGGTTCCATCGAAGCAGTCGAACACGGTGAAGTGATCTTTGTCCGGGTACTTGTCGCCGAGGCGTGTGCCGCGTCCCAACATTTGCTCGAACAGGATGCGCGACTTGACCGGGCGCAGGAACACGAGGAACTCAAGGTCTGGGATGTCGACGCCGGTCGTGAGCATGTCTACCGAGACGACGATCATCGGCTTGGGCCGATTGCGGAACTCGCGGATGCGTTGCAGCGGCCGGTCGACCCGGCCTGTCACCTTGGCAACGAAGTCCTCGCCCCGGTTGAAGACCTCGCGGGCTTGTCGGACGAGCTGGTCGGCGTGTGACGTATGAGGCAGGTCGTTGACGGCGAAGATGAGCGTCTTCGGGAACCGGCCTGTCTCAGCCTCGTGGGCGTCGCAGTACTGCTTGAGTTCTTCGAGGATCTTCTTGTTCGAGTCAGGTGCAGTGATCTTGCGCTCGACGTCGGTGGTATCGAAGACGCGCTCGTCTTCGAGGAAGTCGAACTGCTGCTGCCCCGACTCGGTGTCGACAGTGTCGATCGCTTCGCCCTCCCGCAGGAAGACCCCATTCATCCGAACATCGGACTTGACCCGGACGACGTCGTAGTCAACGAGGAAGCCTTCGCGCACGGCGCGCTCGTAGTCGTAGCGATACGTGAGATTCTCGAAGTAGGCCATCGTGTGCTGAGCGGGCGTTGCGGTGAGCCCGATCTTGATCGCGTCGAAGTGATCCAGGGTCTTGCGCCAGGTGCCAGCCTCCGCCGATGAATAGCCGCGGTGACACTCGTCGGCAACGATCAGGTCAAAGGCATGGATCGGAATATCCAGCTGCTCGACGTCGTCGTCGATGGCTTCCTCATCAGTGAACACAGCGCTTCGACCGAACAAGTTGATCGTCATGCGTTGGATGGTGCTCACGTACACAAACGACGAGCCGGGCTTCGGGTCGGTGAGGTACTCCTTCGGCAGAACGGTTGAGTCGAACTTTTCGTCCTCCCCGAAGTCCTCCCGTTGAAACCGTTGCGAGTACACCTCGTAGAGACTGTCGAACTTCTTGCCGGGCTCAGGTTCGAAGCTCTTGAACGCCCGAACGGCCTGCGCCGCCAAAGCCTTGCGGTCGACCAAAAAGAGGACTCGCCGGGCGACCCCGGACTTCATGAGTCGGTAGATCTCATGCACCGTCATCATCGTCTTGCCGGTACCGGTGGCCATGGTGACGAGCATCTTCCGCTTGCCGAGTTCGATGCTGGCCTCGATGGCCTCGCTGGCCTCGATCTGGTACGGACGAATCCGGTGGTGCATCGGAATTGTCGATAAGCGGGACAGCTCCGCTACCGCATCTCGACCCAGTTGCTCACTGAGAGCGGCCGGCGTGTGAAACCCTGCGACTTCGCGCGACCGGTTCTGGACGTTCCGCACGTCGTGGAACATCACCCGCTCGCCGTTCGTCGAGTACAAGAACGGGACGTGGTGTCCGTCCGGCAACTCGTCTCCAATTGTCAGGCCTTTCGAGTAGCGACTGGCTTGCGTCAGTACGCCCTCAGGACCAACGGTAAGTTTTTTTGCTTCGACGACTCCGAGAATCTTGCCCTGGTCACACAACGCGTAATCCGCTGGCCCGTTGGTTGTTGGATACTCGGCAATTGCCTCATTAGCGGTTGCCCGAGATAGAGCAGCCGCTTCTTCGAAGGGCACGACATTCCAGCCCGCGCTTTTCAGCCGAGGGTCGATACGTAGCCGCCTGGTTGTTGCCTCATTTTCGCTCATGGAGTTATCCACATTCTACCAGAACGCCTGTTCGGCGAACAGATCGACGCCATCGCTGAACCCCAGTCACCCAGCTATGCGCGCCGTTCACCCCGGAGAGGTGGAGCGACGTTCGGATGATCTCGACGAAAGTCGGCCTCTATCGCCAAAATCTCCTCCGCAACCAGCTGTAGGTCGCTGCGCTGGTGGCGAGCGTAGTAGGTCTTCGCTGGCATGTGCGCGTCCCCGTGAATCGTCCGCGCCGCCAACCGACGGCGGGCCACCGGCTACATCACCCGAGTCATCGGGGTCGCCCCGAGCAGCTCACCGAGCCCCTGCGCTACGTATGGCCGTAGGCCGGCCGTTCCTGGGTCGGGCCGACGCTTCAGAATGTCGACTTCCTCCAGCGTCCGAATTCGATCGAGCGCGACTCTCACGAGGTTGACGAGGCGAACCGGCACATCGTCCACGTCGCCCGAAACGACTGCGCTCACAAAGTGCAACTCGGTGAGTGCCGTCACCCGATCGAGCCTCGTCCCGATCTTCGTTGCCACGAGCGCCGTCAGCACCACCTGTCCGAGGGCGCTTGTCACTGCTTCGATCTGAACGGTATCGGTCACGTTGGCCTCCCGTCTTGTCGCGCGAATGTGGCTGTTTTCGGGCCGATTCGGGGCTAACCACCTGGCAGCTTAGATCACACGAGCGTAATTACACGTTCGTATTTCAACAAGGAGAGATTCCATGACTGCACTCGAACGTTTACTACCGTCCAGCCCGGCCAGGACGCAGGAGCTTGCAACCCTGCAACAGATACAGCTGGTGCGTGACGGCGGCGCGATCAGGGCCACCAAGCAGGACGCCGACGCCTACGTGGCGGCGAAGGGCCTCGTCAACATCTACAACCTGAGCCTGATGGAGGAGCAGTACGCGCGATCCGCTCCCTCATGCGCACCGAGATGCGCGATCGTCGTAGACGCTTACACGATGGTGGCGGCGCAAACGGTGCTCGGAGGTACGAGCAGCTGGGGTCTCCGATGATCGCCGCCCTGTCGTCCGCGGCAAACACCTTCTGGACGGTGTTCCTCGCACTGCCATTCATCGGTCTGGGACTGTGGATTCTCTCGGGCATCGCTGGCTGGTTGAAGCACGAGTACCAGTTCGGTCGGTGGAGTGGCACGGCATTGACGCCGTGGGGACGAGCCGAACTCGATCGAGCGGCCAAGATCGCAGACATTCATCGTGACGCGATGAGGCGAAGCGAGTTCCTTGACCGGGAGGCGAGTTGGGCTGCCGACGAGATGGCACGGGCGTACGACCGAGCGAAGCGACAACTCGGCTGAAGACCGAACCTGCCCTGCAAGAACCCCCGTCGCTGTTCAGTGGCGGGGGTCCTTCTTTGTACCGGGGGTGACCCGGCTGGCTGTGGGGCCGCGCAGCCGAACCCTGTCACACCCATTCCGTACCTTGGAGGGGATCGCTCGAATCGGTCGAGCCGTCATCAACCAACAAGGAGAATCAATGTCATCAGCACTACTTTTCAACAACACGGACTACTTCACGGTTCAGGAGGCACAGCTCAAAGCCCTCACCACCGAGCTGTCGTCGGCCGCGCCGGCAGTCTTCGACGATCCGGCGTACGTCGAGTCGATCAAGCGGAAGTACGAACTGCGACACCTCAAGCTGCACCCCCAGTCGGCGAGCGAGGACGTCAAGGAAGGCGCATCGAACGCGGTCATCGTCCACCTGGCGATCCCCTTCTCTGGCGAGGCTGATCTGTTTCGCGTCCGACCGACGCACTACACGTACAACCCGCCCAACGGCCAGGTAACGACGACCAAGGGTCAGCCTCCCGGCATCGACGGTTCGGTCGTCCTGACTTACCAGGCACACGGCACGGACGCCGAGAACTACAAGCGGTGGCGGGGCACTGAGGAGCCGAAGCTGCAGCAGTGGGTCGACTTCATCAACCAGGACTGCGACACGTTCTACAACGCCATGTGCCAGACCATCGACCGTGCGATCGCCGAGCGCAAAGCTCGGGTCAGCAGTCTCGATGCCTTCAAGCGAGAAATCGCCTAGTCGGGCTGAAAAGACCCCTCGCGCGGATTGCTCCGAGCGAGGGGTCCTGGTGACTCAGGCGAGATCGCCCGAGCTGGACGTGAAGATCCGCTTTTGTGGCGGCGTCGACAGTGACCGACGGACGAACAACTCTGCTCCCCGCCACTCGGCCGCGCCGAAGCGCACGAGGCGACGGAGCGCATGGTCGAGCTTGCTGCCATGAGCGGTGCTGCCGCCGAGGCCGATGCTTTGGGCGAGTTCGACAGTGACGAGTTCGAGGCCGTCGGGGTAGGCCAGCGCCCACGAGCCCAACCGGCGATAGAGCCAGGTCGCCGTCGGCCCGAGCACCGGCAGCCAATCCGTCTCGACAAACATGCTCATCGGGTCGTGGCCGCGATCGTCGACCACGGGGTCTATCCACGGCCGGATGACCATTGTCGGTCCGATGGCGATGGGCGGAGTGATTCCCATGAGTGCCTCCTCTGGGTGATGCGACTCGTCAGCTCGGGGTGAGCTGATTGGCGAGCCGCAGGTTCCGGACGAGGTGAAAGTGGTCGGGCTACGAGAGGAGTTCCCCCGTAGCCCGACCGGCTCAGACTGGCTTCCCCAAGCAGTCCGAGAGCATGTGCTCCAAGGCGTGCGCAACATCGAGCACGCGGTGAGCAAGGTCATGAAGTTGGTCGCGATCTGCGCCCCAACTGGCGGCGTAGTGACTGGACGCATCGTCCATGTCGATGCCGAACACACCGGTGCCAACGATGTAGGCGGCGGACTCGGCTACG
>JANYDH010000148.1 GCA_025359865.1 Actinomycetes bacterium
CGTCTGCGGACTGGGGTCGGCGATGCAGGGGCTTCAGTCCCAGCTGCCAAGCATCATGTTGATCAGCTGGCGTCGATTGCCGTGTCCAATCTGCGTGACCGCGAATCCGCCGCGCACCTCCTCGGGCCGAAAGAGATTGGCATTCTCGCCGACGAGACCTCGCGCCAGGGCTGGCCGGCGAGCCACTGAGGCTCGGGGCCACGGCACGTCGGCGCCGCGTTCGAGATGGCCGTTCTCGCAGAGGGTCATAGACCGCGTCGGCGCGGTCACGTCTGTGACGGCACCCCGAGAGTCGTACACGAAGTTGTCACCCTGGATCCGTCGGCAGTTGGTGCAGAGATGGATGAGGTACGACCCTCCGGCAGCCTTCGAGTGTTTGACAGCCAGGCGAACGCCACGCTCTGTGCCGATCACCTGAGCGTTGGGAACTTCTGGACAGCCAGCTGCAACGAGAACGAGTTGGTTGTCGGTGCAGTCGATCAAGTCGAGCACCGGGTACTGCTTGTGGCAGACCCAGCATTCGGCATGAGCCGTTTCGACGCTGAGCCGACGGGCAGGTTTCGCGCAGCTCCGGCAGGGAACAGTGCCGCTGTGATGCCTCGGGAACCTGCACGCACCGGTCACATCGAAGCAACCCGTCGACCTGTTCCAGTTTCGTTCGAGATCTGCACCGAGACCGCGTCGCAGTTCGGCGAGGGTGTCCCAGGTGGGCCACACGCGGACCGTAGGGAGGCCCAAACGCTCGAAGACGGCGAGTGCGGCCGGTTCGGGCTCATGGGTAACGATCACCTCGATGACAGCGAGGGGTGTCCCTTGTCGAGACCGGATGAGTAGATCGGGGCGAGTGCCGTCTTCTAGGACTTGGTCGATCGCGATGCTGCAACCAGGGCGCGCCAAGTCAGCGAGACGTTCTGCGTCGCATCGACTACACGCGCAATGCACGTGGTAAGGGCGCTCGTTCTCCGCCGCGTCGAGGATTGCCTGTTGGAGTACTCGGATGGTTGTGCGATGTAGCGCTGTCTCGCCTCCGGGGCACGCTGCATCAGCGATGTGGGCGAAGTGTGGACGGTTCTTCGCACCGGCCCGCAATCGGACCGTGTCGCCGCAGCCGACACAGGTCAGCCCCTTCTGCCGAGCCTCGACAGTCGCAAGATCGATTGCCCAAACGAGCTCACCGTCGAGAATCGCAACGGGGTAGCGGACAGACGGCACCTCGGTTTATCGGCATGATTGGTCGCAGGCTGAACGGGCGATCGACCTCGGCGGCGAGCCGAGTGAGACGTAAGAACGTCGATTCGCTGGAGTAGGTCTGCAGCGGGATCGGTTTTGAAATCGCCAGCCGTCGCCGCCATCTTCAGATGATGGGGCCGATGTAGGACACGAGTATGAAGTCACCCGTGGTCGTCGGCGTTGCCGCCGCCGCTGGAGTGATTTGCTGCCACAGCACCATCACGGTGTCATGAACTCCCAGCACGTGGAACGCCCAAACTCGAGGCTTCACGGTGCCGTATGCCTTCGTGCGCCACGACACGTGCGTCGGGTCGGCCTCAAATTCGTCGAGCGCCTTGTTCAAGCGCCCTTCCAACGAAGGGTCGTCATGCTTCTTGTCGAGGAAGGCCTGCGCCTCCGCTGTGTAGTTCACGTTCATCTTGGAAATAGTCTAGCACAACTGTGACACCTGTGATAAAGAAACCAAAAGTAACAGTTGTCAATCTGTAGCACGTTGTCCTACACTGGTCGCATGACAACTTCGGGATTCATTCAGCTCGATACTCGCAAGAGGGCACAGCTCAGCCGTTTCCTGCCGGAGATCGCACCTATCGATTACAGGATCGACGTGCGCGACGATGGCGTGATCACGCTTTCCCCAGCTCACATCGTCACGGATCATGAACTCAGGCTGATGGAACAGCGCCCGGATCTGGTGGCGCTGATTCGCATGGCTGATGAGACCGGCTCACTGCCGGCCGGTGCCGGCCCCCGTAGGCGATCCACAGCAACGGGCTGAGTGATCGGACCGTCCGTCGCTCGCTGACTCCCTTGGCATCACTCACCGAACACCTGCCTGCGGAGACGCCAGTTGCTCGCTGCGCCAGCGGAACAGGGAGGCGTGTGCGTCATCCAACGCACGGCTTGGCTCGGCGAATGGACCAACGACATGAAGGCTTGTCTGATCGGCGTTCTGCACGTAGCCGTACCAGCGGGCAATTGCCGCCGCAGTGTCGGCGCCGAACTCAATGACGTCTCCGAGGTGGGTCATCGGGTGGATCGTCCATCCCCGGCCACTGGGGTGACGATCCCAGACCAGGCGGCCCCAGCCACCGAGCTGTTGCGGGTTGGGCCAGATGGTGGCGACCCAAACTTGCGAGCCGGCTGCGGGGTCGAGAGGGTTGTCGAGTAGCGATCCGTGGGCGACTCGGAGAACGTGTCGGTCGAGGATGGCGAAGTCGGGATTGGTGGGCATCGAGGTTCTCCGATGAACAGGCCGATTGGCAGCTGTTGGAGGCCCTGACGGGCAAGGCGCTCGGTGCGCAGGATGCTCCGGTTCACGGGGCGATCGCTGTATCGAACGCTATCGCTTCGATCTCTCGACGGAGTTGATTTCGAGGTCGCCTCGCAGTTCACGCGGCGAGGAGTCGTTCGAGCCGATGGCTGAATCGACTGATGTCGGCGCGTACTTGGCTGGTGGTTCTACCGCGAG
>JANYDH010000183.1 GCA_025359865.1 Actinomycetes bacterium
GCTCCGTGGAGAGGTGGTCGGCTTCACGACCAGCGCGAATTTTGGCCATACCGTGGGCAAACCCGTGGCATACGGATACCTACCGATGAGTCTCGCATCCGAGCAAGGCTTCGAGATCGAGGTCTATGGAGAGGCGATTCCCGCCGTTCGTCATGACGGAGCGCTCCATGATCCGTCCAACGCGCGATTGAAGGCATGAACGCGGATGACCGACCTCGATGCCTACCTCCGGCGGGTCCCGCTGTTTGCCAACTCCGGCGTGGATGCCAGTCGAGTCGTGCGGAGTCGGATGGGTGGCCTCACCAATGTGAACCACCTCATCGAGGTGGGCGGCGTCAGGTATGTGCTGCGCGTTCCCGGTCATGGAACCTCGGAGTACATTGATCGCCGCACTGAGGCGGTCGCTGCACATTCGGCAGCGGCGGCTGGGGTGAATGCCGACGTGGTGTACTTCGATCCCACCGATGGACTGATGGTCACGCGCTTTGTCGAGGGGTCGGTCACGATGGACGCCGACAGGTTTCGTGACCTGTCTGCGGTGGGGCGTGCCGGTTCGGTGCTCCACCGGTTACATCACGCCGCAGCGCCCTTCGGCACCGAGTTCCGGCTGTTCGCGATGATCGACGAGTACAAGGGGTTGCTCGCGGCTAAGGGTGCCGTGCTTCCGGCGCGATTCGACGCTGCACAACAACGCGCTGATTCTGCCCGCGCCGCGCTCGAGGCACGTCCGGTTGACTTGGTCCCATCGCACTGCGACCCGTTGTGCGAGAACTTTCTCGACGTCGGTGACCGTATGTTCCTCGTCGATTACGAGTACGCGGGCAACAACGATCCGATGTGGGACCTCGGTGACCTCTCCGTGGAGGGCGAGTTCTCCGCCGAGCAGGACGACGCGCTACTGGTGGCGTACTTCGGCGGTCGGCCACCGAGTGATCAGGTGGGACGAATGGTGGTCTACAAGGCGCTGTGCGATCTGTTGTGGACACTGTGGGGAGTGCTCCAGCACGTAAACGGCAATCCAGCCGACGACTTCTGGGCGTATGCCGTTGGCCGATTCGCTCGCTGCGAAGCGCTACTGTCCAGCGCGGGGTTCTCGGCGCACGTCGAATCGATTGGGGAGACAGCGTGACAGATTCAGCGATCGAGGTCCGAGGGTTGTGGAAGGTGTACGGCCCGAAGGCCGAACGCCTCGTCGACTCTCCCGACGCCGACCTGCCGCGGGCAGAGCTCGAAGCCAAGACCGGTTGTGTGGTCGCGATGCGCAACATCAGCCTCGATGTGGCCGCTGGCGAGGTGTTCGTGGTGATGGGACTGTCGGGGAGCGGCAAGTCCACGCTCGTTCGCTGCCTGACGCGGTTGATCGAACCGACCGCTGGCACGATCCGCATCGGTGACAGCGATGTCACCGGCGCCGATCGTGAACAGTTGCTGGCCATTCGCCGTCACAAGGTGAGCATGGTGTTCCAGCACTTCGGCCTGCTGCCCCATCGCACGCTCATCGACAACATTGCGTTCGGCCTCGAGGTACAGCACGTTTCGAAGCCCGAACGCCGCGCCAAGGCCGAAGCGATCCTCGACCTCGTCGGTCTCGCCGGCCTCGGCAGCCGCAAGCCAGACCAACTGAGTGGCGGGATGCAGCAGCGCGTCGGACTGGCCCGGGCGCTCGCCACAGATCCCGAGATTCTGTTGTTCGACGAGCCGTTCTCTGCGCTCGATCCGCTCATTCGCCGCGACATGCAAGACGAGATCATCCGGCTTCGCCGTGAGGTGAACAAGACGATGGTGTTCATCACCCACGACCTGTCCGAGGCGTTGCGGTTGGGCGACCGAATCGCCATCATGCGTGATGGCCAGTTTGTCCAAGTGGGCACGCCCGAAGAGGTAGTCGGTGCACCAGCTGACGAGTACGTGCGTAATTTCGTCCGCGATGTTCCGCGCAGTCACGTGGTGGCCGTTGACTCGGTCATGCTGCCGCCGGCCGACAGCGACTACTGCGGTACCGTTCCTGTGGGCACCAAGGTCCGCGACGTAGTAGCCGAGGTGGCGGGTAGCGAACTGCCGGTACGGATCGTCGACGCAAACGGGGTGACCGTCGGGTCGATCGACCGGGTCACCGTGCTGGCGGTCATCGCTGGCGGAGACCTTGTGTCTGCGGGCCAGGGTTGACGATGGCAGTCGCCTCAGCCGCGCTTTCTACACCGGCCCGAATGCCCCGGCCCGGTCTCGGCCAGCGGTTGAGGCCGTTCGCCGTGCATGCGGCGCTAGCCGGCATTGTCATCGCTGGCATCGCGATCGGGCGCGACGTACCCAGCTGGTTCGATGCCCACATCCAGTCGAAGATCGATCAGGCCTATCACTGGACCGTGATCAACAACACCACGCACTGGTTGTTCACCTGGGTGTTCTCGCCGATCAGCGACACGATCCGGTGGTCGACCGAGCACGTACTTTCGTTCCTACAGATTCTGCGGTGGCCCGGCGTGCTCATCGTCGTCGGTCTACTCGGGCACCGCACCGGTGGGCGTAACGCTGCTGTCGTGGGGGTCACGGTGATGTCCGGCTGTGGGTTTCTAGGCTTCTGGGACCACACGATGATCACGTTGTCGCTCATGCTGGTGTCGGTAGCAGTGGCGCTGTTAATCGGGATTCCGTTGGGAATCTGGTCGGGGCTGTCTCTCCGGGCCGAGAAGGTGATGCGCTCGGTGCTCGACACCGCTCAAGTGATGCCGCTCTACGTCTACATCCTTCCGTTGGTCGTGGCGTTTGGTATCGGTGATTCGACGGCCGTCGTCGCCACCGTCATCTACGCCGTTCCGCCCGCAGTGCGGATTACCAGCCTCGGCATTCGTGCGGTGTCCGAGACGACCACCGAGGTTGGCACCTCGTTCGGGTGCACCGGGTGGCAGTTACTGTTGAAGGTCCGGTTGCCGCTGGCCCGCCGACCGATCCTGCTCGGCGTCAACCAGGTGATCATGATGGCCTTCGGCATCGTGGTCTACGCCTCGCTGATCGGCACCGCAGGGTTGGGTGGCGATGTTCTGACCGGTCTGCAGAAGGTGAACGTCGGGATGGCGTTCGCACCTGGGCTCGCCATAGTCTTTGCGGCGATCTCGTTGGACCGGATCACGACGGGCCAGCGTGACGAGCGGTCCGACGTCGACGTAGTCCCCACGCAACGTCAACTGCTGCTTCGTCGACCAGGCGTAGCGGTGGCGGCTGGTTTCGCCGTGGTCGCTGTAGTCGCACTCGTGGCCAAACTGCTCGGTCTCGACCACTTTCCTGCATCGTTGACGATCGACGTGGCCAAACCTGTCAACCAGGCTGCCGACTGGGTGAGCCGGAACTTCCGCAAAGGTGTGCCGGTAGTGGGCGGGACCGGGTCGTTCAGCGACTTCGTCGTGGTCAACTTGCTCAATCCCACCCGCGACGTGTTGCAGGGGGTCGCGTGGTGGCTGATCGTCGCAGTAGCGCTGGCCGTCGGGCTGGTCAGCGGCGGATGGCGTCTTGGCGCGCTGTGCGCCGGTTGTTTCGTAGGTATCGCTGCCCTACAAGTGTGGGATCTGGCGATGGACACATTCAGCCAAGTGCTCGTTGCGGTCACGCTCTCGTTGTTGGTGGCCGTACCGATCGGCGTGTTGGCCGCTCGTTCCGACAGGGTCGAACGTGCGCTTCGGCCGCTGCTCGACGTTGCGCAGGTGATGCCTGCGTTCGTCTACCTGGTCCCGGTGATCTTCTTGTTCAACGTCGGCCGTGTACCTGGCGTGGTTGCCTCGGTGATCTACGCGATTCCGCCCGGTATCCGTCTGACCACCCTCGGGTTGCGCCAAGTGCCGTTCGCGCCGCGTGAAGCGGCGATCTCGTTCGGTGCTACGCCCCGACAAGAGTTGGTGAAGGTGCAGTTGCCGCTCGCCACGCGCTCGATGATGCTCGCGGTGAACCAGACGATCATCATGGTTCTGTCGATCGTGGTGGTCGCAGGGCTCATCGGTGCAGGCGGGTTGGGGCTCGAAACCATCTACGGGCTCGCGAAAAAAGAGATTGGCCGCGGCACGGCAGCGGGTCTTGCCATCGTGCTCTTGGCGATCGTGCTCGACCGAGTCACGCAGGCGTGGGGCAACCGTTCGCAACTTGTGACAAGATCATCGAGACACTAGGGGGAATCATGAACATCAGGTACGCACGATCCACTCGCTGGATGGTCGCGGCAGCGCTCATCGCGGTTGCCGCCGGATGCGGTAGCGCCGCCAAGAGCAGTTCGTCGGCAGCAGGTGCCGGCATCACGCTCGCCGTCAACCCGTGGACGGGTTCGGCTGTTAACGCGAACGTCGCGAAGGTGGTGTTGGAGTCCAAGCTCTCCACCGCGGTGACATTGCTGCCCATCGACGAAAACGCCACGTGGCCAGGCCTCGACGCAGGGTCGATCGACGCAGTTCTCGAGGTGTGGCCGTCGGGTCATGCAGCCGATGTGAAGACCTACATCGATGAAAAGAAGTCGGTGGTGAACATCGGCCTGCTCGGCCCGGATGCCAAGATCGGCTGGTACATCCCGACGGCAATGCTGAAGGATCATCCCGAGCTAGCCACATGGGAGGGCTTCAAGGACCCGAAGAACGCGAAGCTGTTTGCAACGGCAGAGTCCGGCGATCTCGGCCAGTTCTTGATGGGCGACCCGAGTTACGTCAGCTACGACGAGCAGATCATCAAGAACCTCGCACTGCCGCTCAAGTTCGTTGTCGCCGGGTCCGAAGCTGCTGAGATCACCGCCATCAAGCAGGCCGTTGCCGACAACACCCCGCTCCTCATGCAGTTCTGGCAGCCGCACTGGTTGCAATCAAAGGTCGCGTTGACTCAAGTCACCCTGCCGAAGGTGACCGAAGCATGCCTCGCGAGTGCAGCGGCCGCCGACGGCGGGTTCGCATGCGACTACCCGGTCGACCACCTGTTCAAGGCGGCTTCGGCGAAGTTGGCAACCAAAAACGCTGCAGCGTTCGCCTTCTTGTCGAAGATCCAACTCACTACTGATCAGCAGAACGAGATCGCGGCGATGGTCGATGGTGACGGAATGACACCCGACGCGGCCGCAAAGAAGTGGGTCGACGCCAACCCCGATGTGGTGAAGGGTTGGCTCGGCTGACCGACGCGGTCCAGTGCGATACTGTTCCGCTTGGCGGAACAGTATCGTATGATGGAACAAACCACGTCGAGAGGGGGTCCTGGTGTCTGGTGTTCAGTCCATCGAACGGGCCTTTGCGATTTTGCGGTGCCTTGCCGGTGGACCCGGCGGGGTCACCGAACTTGCGGAGCGGGTCGACCTACCGAAGAGCACCACATCACGGCTGCTGTCCACACTCGAAGGGTTGGGCGTGGTCGATCAGGTTGAGGCCGGCGGCCGCTACAGCATCGGCCAGGGGATGGTCGAGATCGCCGCTGCGGCACTTCCCGGTCGACACCTTGTTGCCGCTGCGCGGCCTCACCTCGTCGAGTTGATGCAGACAACCGGTGAGGCGGCCGGCCTCTCAGTTGCCGACGGAGACGACGTGCATTACCTTGATCAGGTTGATTCCGAAAGCCAGATCCAAGTCCACGATTGGACCGGCGAGCGCCTCCCGTGCCACGCAACATCGTCCGGTCTGGTACTGCTTGCGTATTCACCCCAAGCGGTCATCGCCAAGTATCTCGCCCGCCCGCTGGTCAGTTTTACGAGTCGCACGATCACCGATCCGGCTCGACTGGCCGAGCGGTTAGAGCTCGTCCGCCACGACGGCTACGCGTGGATTCTGGAGGAGTTCCAAGATGGTGCCAACTCTGTTGCGGCACCGGTGCGCAATCGAGTCGGCGACGTGATCGCGGCCGTACACGCACATGGCCCGGCCTTCCGGTTTCCGGGAGATCGTTCCCCGGTCGACGTTGCCGCGCTCGTCCAGCAGGCGGCCCAACGGACACAGGCCGCCCACGATGCCGTCTGATCCGTGGGTGTGTAGCTGATGGATACCTACGACTACATCATCGTTGGCGGCGGTTCGGCCGGTTCGGCCCTCGCCAACCGGTTGAGCGCGGACCCCTCCAACCGGGTGTTGGTGCTCGAGGCCGGACGTCCCGACTACAAGTGGGACGTCTTCATCCACATGCCGGCCGCGCTCATGTTTCCGATCGGCAGCAAGTTCTACGACTGGAAGTACGAGTCCGAGCCGGAACCGTTCATGAATGGTCGCCGTGTCTATCACGCCCGCGGCAAGGTGCTCGGCGGGTCGAGCAGCATCAACGGGATGATCTTCCAGCGCGGCAACGCACTCGACTACGAGCGCTGGGCGGCTGACCCGGGGATGCAGAGTTGGGACTATGCCCACTGCCTTCCCTACTTCAAGCGGATGGAGAACTGCCTGGTGGGCGGCGACGAGTACCGCGGCACTACCGGCCCGCTGCAACTCGAGCGCGGTCCTGCCGAGAACCCGTTGTTCGACGCGTTCTTCGAAGCGGTGCAACAGGCTGGCTACCCGTTGACGGCCGATGTCAACGGCTTCCAGCAGGAGGGCTTCGCTCGATTCGATCGCAACATCTGCCGTGGTCGCCGGCTGAGCGCGGCCCGCGCCTATTTGCATCCGGTGATGGGTCGACGCAATCTCAGTGTGCAATGCCGCGCGCTGGTACACAAGGTGGTGTTCGCCGGTACCCGGGCGACGGGTGTGGAGTACAGCGTGCGCGGTACCACTCGTACAGTCAGTGCCGGCGAGGTGATTCTGTGCGGTGGGGCGTTCAACTCGCCGCAACTGCTGCAGCTCAGCGGAGTCGGCAACAGCGACGAACTCGCCGCTCTCGGTATCGACAGCGTCCATCACCTGCCGGGCGTTGGCGAGAACATGCAGGACCATCTCGAGGTGTATGTGCAACACGGCTGCAAGCAACCGGTTTCACTGCAGCCGTCGTTGGCGATGTGGCGACGACCCTTCATCGGCGCCCAGTGGCTGTTCTTGCGCAAGGGTCCCGGTGCGTCCAACCACTTCGAGGCTGGCGGGTTCACCCGCAGCAACAACGATGTTCGCTACCCCAACTTGATGTTCCACTTCCTGCCGATTGCCGTGCGCTACGACGGAACTGCCGCGGCGGGCGGGCACGGGTATCAGGTGCACATCGGGCCGATGTACTCGAATGCACGCGGCTCGGTCAAGATCACATCGACCGATCCGACCGTCAAGCCCGCGCTGCGGTTCAACTACCTGTCCACCGAGGAAGATCGGCGCGAGTGGGTCGAGGCCATCAGGGTCGCTCGCGACATCCTTCGCCAGCCGGCATTCGCTGCGTTCGACAGTGGCGAACTGTCGCCCGGGCCGCTTGTCGAGACCGACGAGCAGATCCTCGACTGGGTACGCCACGATGGTGAGACTGCGCTCCATCCGTCGTGCACTTGCCGGATGGGCACCGACGAGAGAAGTGTGCTCGACCCGACGTCGATGCGGGTGCACGGCGTCGATGGTCTGCGCGTCGTCGATGCGTCGTCGATGCCGTACGTCACCAACGGCAACATCTACGCCCCGGTGATGATGCTCGCCGAAAAGGCCGCCGACCTCATTCTCGGAAACACTCCGCTCGCCGCCGAACCGGTCCCGTTCTACCGCCACCCGACTACCTGACCCCCAGCAGCTTTGGTCGTGAGATGTCGCTGAGCGACAT
>JANYDH010000195.1 GCA_025359865.1 Actinomycetes bacterium
TTTGGGAACGGGCGCCCGTTTGCTCATGCGCACCAGCTTCGCCACGGCGAGCCGAACACCCGCGGAAACATTGACCAACGAGGAATCGCGCATGTATGCCGCCCGACTCACCATGTCGCACTTGCAGATGACCGCCGAGAAGTACAACGGTACCGAGCAGTACGCCCGCGCCAAACGGGCGCAGGTCACCCTGAACGAAATGTGGTCGAACCGGTTCGGCGAGTTCGGCATCCGTTTCCACTCGATGCATCCAGGTTGGGCCGCAACTCCCGGCGTGGATGCCTCGCTGCCGACGTTTTCGAAGCTGATGGGTCCGCTGCTGCGGACCCCCGACCAGGGCGCTGACACGCTCGTCTGGTTGGCGGCCGATGACGTGCCGCTCGAATCGAACGGTCGATTCTGGCTCGACCGGCTGCAGCGCTCGATCCACAAGCTCCCCACGACGAAGAAATCCGACACCGCCGAACGCCGCAAGCACGTGTGGGACTGGGTTGCTGAGACAGCGGGCGCCGAACCATCGATGCCGATTGATACGGCAAGGCAATCGTCTCGCACGCCGGTCGGGAGCGTGTCATGACCAAGGGAAGTCACGCTGTCGTGGTGAGCACCGTCATCAATCGCAGCTCGGCCGAGGTGTGGGCGGACGTGCGCAACATCGAGTCGCACGTCACCTGGATGCAAGATGCGGCGGCGATCCGCTTTCTGAGCGAGGGTCGGGAAGGGCCCGGGACGTGCTTCGAATGTGATACCAAAGTGGGGCCGTTCTCCTTGACCGACGTGATGGAGATCACTTTGTGGGAAGACGAGCGCAGGATGGGGGTGCGCCACGTCGGGCTAGTCGAAGGAACCGGTGAGTTCACTCTCACGGAGATTGGCCCCGGCCAAACCGAGTTCCGGTGGGAGGAAGACCTGTTGTTTCCCTGGTTCCTCGGAGGCAGGATCGGTGCGTTTTTCGCCCGACCCGTGCTTCGCTGGGTGTGGAACGGCAACCTCAAACGGCTCACGGCGCGGATCGAACAGCACAGCAGTGCTGCAGCGTGAGCACGTTGAGGTCGCCGATGCCCGAGCCGGTCGGGCCTGGCCAGGAGTCGGTGTGGGACTACCCTCGACCGCCCTGCCTCGAACGATCAACGCGTCGTGTGCGCGTGGAGCTCGATGGGACATTGGTCGCTGACAGCACGAGGGCGTTGCGCGTGCTCGAGACATCGCATCCTCCCACGTACTACGTGAACCCCGACGATGTGGTCTGGGACCTGATCGAGCCGGCCGCTGCCCGAGGGACGTGGTGCGAGTGGAAGGGCCAGGCGATCTACTGGACGGTGCGCGTCGGTACTGTCCGGGTCGAGGCCGGTGCCTGGTCGTATCCCGAGCCGACAGCTGGCTTCGCCGACGTCGCCGATCACGTCGCGTTCTACCCTGCATTGTTCACCTGTCATCTCGATGACGAGCTGGTCATCCCACAGCCGGGCGGTTTCTACGGCGGCTGGGTCACGAAGGACCTCACCGGTCCGTTCAAGGGAGAACCGGGCACGCGCGGTTGGTGATCCTCGGCGTTCGACATAACGAATCCTCCGAGCCGATCTTTGTCTTGGACTGCTGTCGACAGGCTGTCGTGGTGGAAGTCTGCATCAGCGACCACTACGGCTGCGCGGGCGGGATCGCGTCGACTTTCATGTCGCCAGCCCCGATAATTCGACGCGACTCGGCATCGCAACAACGGGTAGGCCCGGCGGGTGGGCTGTCAGTCGATGACGTCGCGCCGACTTGTGCGGCACAAGCACGAGTTCAGCAACAACCTTGACAGCGTTGCCGATAACACGACCAGACGGCCAATCTCACCCGCCATACCACCAACCAACATTTTGCGACAGCCTGCCAACGACAGCCAAACGCCAACGGTCAAACCGATTCGTTCAGCGCGCCCGAGTGAGGACTCGTGCACTAGATCTTGCTTGCGGTCTTGGACTCGATGGTGGTCGCAGTCAGTGCACGAGCGCCCGGTTCGGCGTGATCGTGACCGCCACCCGTTTGGTGCCCGGCCTGTCGAAACTGGAACCAGTGGGATAGCCGTGCTTGCGCACGACGGCGTCGCGTACGGCGCAGTCGGGGTCGTCGGCCACGGTGGCCGTGCCGCGCAACTCGAGGTAACGGTAGGAATTGAGCGGGTCAATCACCGTGAAGCAGACCCTCGGGTCGCGCTCGAGGTTGCGCTGCTTCTGGCGGCCCGCCACGTTTGACACGTGCACCACCCCGGCCACCCCGGCGTCCCCGTCGAAAAGGAACCATACGGGCGAGGTGTGCGGGGCGCCATCAGGGCCAAGCGTTACCAGCACGGCGGTGTGTGCGCCGGCCAGCAGGTCGAGGTACTCGGGAGGGATCATCGCTGCTCCGATGTGTAAGCGATCGCGTCATAGCGTCGCGCCGGATGTCCTAACGTATCCTCATGTACCGACGCCGTCGCCCACTCGCGCTCCTCACGCTCTCTTGCTGCCTGGTTGTCGTGGGCTGTAGCTCCGACACCAGCGGCGGCAGCCCAGCTGGCGCTTCCGCCTCGATGGCATCCGGCGCTGCTCCGACCAAGCCCGTAGCGCCAGCGCCAGAGAACTCAAGCGGGGTTGCCAAGGCCGACAGTCAACCTTCGGTGGCCGGAGGCGATATTGACTGCGCAGCCCTGAAGGACGACATGGCCAACATGGCCATCAACTGGCAGGTTGTCATCGGCGTTTCACGCACACCCACGTCGGAGTGGTCGCAGATTCCGATCGGCAGTCTCGGTAAATTCGGTAGTCAGCTCGATGCGGTCGCGTCGGCGCTGAGTAGCGACGCCGACGCTGCGTCCGCACTCGCATTCATGTCGGGTGCCAACGACATCGTCCAACGTGGCCTCGCCGGTGACACTGCAGCGCAAGCCGATCTCGCGACTTACATGGGTGGGGACGTATCGGCAAGTGTCAGTAAGCAGATCCCGATTGCTCTCGCTTTCGACCAAACTGGCTGCCACTGAGGCTAACTAGTATAACCACTATGACTATTGTGGTGAGCGTAGCGGAGGCAAAGGCGACGCTGTCAGAGTTGTTGCGTCGCGCCGAGGACGGAGAAGACATCCTGGTGGCCCGCAACGGACACCCTGTTGCCCGGCTGTCGCCGGTGCGTCCCCGGGAAGGTGGTTTCATGCGGGGCGAGATCGTCGTCCACGACCCCGAGTGGTGGAAGGCCGACGCGAACCTGGCGGGCGAGTTCGGGGCGTAGTTCTCATGGATCTGCTCCTCGATTCTCACGCTGCGCTGTGGTGGGCCGACAACGTCGCCCTGTTGAGCAGCGATGCCGCGGAAGCCATCTCCGATCCGGCGAACGACGTATGGGCATCGGCTGCTTCGGCATGGGAGATGGCGATCAAGACGGCACAGGGCAAGCTGGCCGTCGATGTCCGTGTGCTGTTTCATCGGCTTGCCGATCGGGGTATTCGAGTTCGGGGCATTGGTGTCGAGGTCGATCTTTGGAGTTGGGCTGTTGTCAATGACAGCCAAACGCCAAACGTCAGGAGATCTTGAGCCAACTTCTAGGAGAAGGATCTAGCGTGTCCCTGAGCTACTCGGACGATGTCGGTGGGTGGGTCGTCAGCGGGCGCGAACTTGCTGTCGAAGTGATGCGCGACGCCGCAAGGTTCACGGTGGATGATCCGCGGTTCTCCACCGCTCAAGTCGTGGGGCCGAGCATGCTCTCCAGCGACGGGGCCGAGCATCGACGGCACCGAGACCCGTTCGCTACGAGTTTTCGACCTGCGGAGGTGATGCGGCGCTATGCCGACGAGACCAGCGCAGTAGCTCGAGCCCTGGTTGCAACCCTCGCGCCGCGAGGTGAAGCCGAGCTGCGCCGTGAGCTCGCCGGCCCCCTCGCCGTGGCGGTCGTGGCAATGTCGCTCGGTCTGGACCGCCTCGACCCCGTCGAACTGCTGGGGTGGTACGACGAGATCGTTGCGGCAGTCGAGGGTGTGTCGGTCGGTGAGCCCGTCGGTGGAGCTGCTCAGCGATCGTTCGAACAACTTGGTGCCGCCATCGACGCGGCGGTCCGCCAACCGGACTCGGTACTTGTTGATGCCGCCGCGGTGCTCAGCCGTGACGAGGTGATCGCCAACGCAGCGGTGTTCTTGTTCGGTGGTATCGAGACCAGCGAGGGCATGACTGCAAACCTGCTGTACCACTTGCTTTCGAACCCTGATCAACTCGACCGCATTCGCCGCGATCGACACCTGCTGGATGCCGCCGTGGAGGAGTCGCTTCGCCTCGAACCGGCCGCTGCTCGGGTCGATCGGTATGCGACCGGCGACCTGGAACTCGCTGGCGCTCAAATCCGGATGGGTGATCTCGTCGTCGTCTCGATCTCGGCGGCCAACCGCGACCCGACTGTATTCGAACGCCCCGACGAGTTCGATCCGACCCGCGTGAACGTCCGGTCTCATGTCTCGTTCGCACAGGGCCCCCATGCCTGTCTGGGCGCGCAGTTGGCGCGGCTCGAAACTCGAGCGGCGATCGACGCCGTCGTTGACCTACTTCCCGACATCGAACTCTCGGAACCCAGTGAGGTCGTCGGGGTGATCTTTCGCAAACCTCGGGCCGTATGGGCAGCGTGGACCATCGTCCCGGCGTGATTCTGCCTTCACGGCTGATTCCGCCTACATGGCCATCACGTTCACGTGAACGCTCCAAGTGTTCTCGCTGACGCACAGTGTGCAACGACCACTCGTGGCGTTCAGGGTTTGTCAGTTCTCGCCCATTTTCTTGGACAACCCACGCGTTCTCGGCCGATGATGCAGACATGACGATGACGATGACGCTTGAGCGCTTCTCCGGACCGACCGCCGTGTTGCCCGTCTTCGTCAGCGAAACGCTTGTGTACAAGCCGGTCGGTCCTGCACGGTCTGTGCGATTCACGTTCGACATTCACGTCGGAGGTCTTCGCCGCAATGTGCCGACCGAGATCGCCACGAAAATGTGTGCGGCAGGTCTGGATGTGTCGTGGGTCGATGCGCGTGCCGGACTGTTCGGCGTCAACCGTCGCTTCACCGTCTCTGGAACCCGCGCCCTGGTGCAGCAGTTGGTCAGCGACATCGGTGTCCAGATCGGATGGCAGCCAGGCGCCATGTCGCTGTCAACGTTGACGACTCGCTGATCGGCTGATCGGCTGATCGGCTGAGCTGTGCTCAGCGCTGGCCCGGCGTCATGTAGAACCAGATCGGGAACTTTCCTCCGGAGTCACGGATGGCAGCGCGGGCGGCGAGCATTGTTGCTCCGGCCTCGGTGCGGTCGAAGAACCAGTCCTCCATCGCCCGCCCACCCGGGATGGGGCCGTTGACGAGTTCGAGTGCCGCTTCTTCGTAGTAGGTCCGGATGTCGTGACAGACCGAGATCGTGTTGCCACCAGGGATTCCTGCAGATGCCCAGTCCTGGCCATTGGCGATGGCATGGAGGACGCTCAACGCGAGCGGAACCTCGTCTGCGGTGACGGCGCGGCCGACTGAGGAGACGCCCCGTCGAGCGAGCGCCCGGTCGTATGCCTTGCGCAGACCGCGTGCCTCATCGACCGCCGCCGGCAGACTGGGATCGAACCGTGGTGGAAGCACACACGCGACGGGCTGATCGTCGGCCTCGACCACTTCGGGGTAGTCGACGAGCACCGGGCCTGATGTGGCACCGAGCAGCGCGAACGCGCGTGCGAGCACATCGTGCTGGAACGCGGGATCGGCGGGCCGACCGAGCGGGCGACCGAGAGGGAACTCGCAGTGCAGGGCACGCGGGGGAGCGACCTTGACAGTCATTTCCCGAACCGAGGACAGCACGACGGTGGCGATCCCGGCCGCTTCGAAGACATGGGCGAGCACACTCACGGTGCGCGTGCACAGCGGTCAAACGGGCGTGAGGATCACTACGTCGACGCCATCTTGACGCAACGCGGCGGCCGCTGCAGGCCCGGTGTCGAGGCGAATTGTCGCGACGTCGTCGGGTTGGTTGCCAGCGAACGAGATGTGGCGAGGAGCCACTGCCCCGATGATGCCCCGCTGGGCAAGCTCCTCGAGCCGGTCGATGGGGTAGACCACGTTGAGGTCGATCGTCACACCGGCGTGGTCGAAGTTCGGGCTCCAGTGACCGAGCACGAGGTCGCGACGATCGCGGGCGATGAACCGGTAGCCAGTGTCGCCGGCGGTGAACGCATCATCGCCCATTGCGTACAGGGCTGCTGACGTGACGATAGCTACCGTCGCGTTGGCGAGTGCCGGCGGCGTGACCCATACCGGGACCGGGAACTCGGGTGCAGGCAGCGTGGCGGAGTGCGCCCGCATCATCTGATCGCCGTTCATGCGCTCTCGCCTTCCGCGCGTTCGAGCCGGGCAGTGAACCCGATGTAGGTCCACACGAGTTGATCGCCATCAATGCGTCGCGTTACTTCGATCGGAACACCGACGGGCCGCAGAACGTGCACGCCGGCTTCAAACGTAGCGACGACGGTGATGGGGGTGGTCTTGTCGAACTCGGCGACGTCGTGAACGCCGTGTTCTTCGGTTCCGTCGCAACGCATGTCGTGGACGATGCCGGCGGCCGTGACGATCACCCGGTTGCCACATTGCTCGATTCGTTGGATCTTGCCGATCGCCGGATGTGCCAGGTCATCGACGCCGTTCGCCTCAATGCCGACCACTACCCAAGTGCCGCGCATGTCCGGCGCGCCATCGACGAGTGGTTCGGTACATGACGTGAGGAACGGTGTCGGCATCTCGGTCCAGCCCTCGGTCGGAGTGTGGGCGACCGGGATGTCGTCGGCCGTTACTGTGGGTGTTGCTGTGGGTGTTGCTGTGGGTGTTGCTGCAGCAAAGAGATGGACGTGCGTGTGATCCACGTCAAGGTTCATCTTCGAAGAGTAACCTCCTCGCGATGATCAACAGCCACTCTTCACGTCTCCGGGTAGGCGCAGCTTCACTCTTCACCGTCATACTCGCCGGTTGTGGAAGCAGCGCAACGACATCAAGCCCGGCCGGTTCAGCGGGGGGTGCGCCACAGCCCGCTGCCGAGCGCAGCATCTCGTTCGGTGACGGCAAAGTTGCCCAGCCGTACGACGACGTGTTAGATGCGGCCTTTGCCGATCTCAAGACGTTCTGGGCCGCAAACTACGAACCGACATACGGCTCGCCGTTTACACCGGTGGCGGCGATCTACGCCCTGTACCCCGAACGCACCGACCCGGTTGTCGGGTGCAGCGGCCCAGTGGCGTACAGCGAGGTCAAGGGCAACGCGTTCTACACCAGCTGCGGCGACATCATTGTCTATGACGACTCCGAACTTGTTCCCGATCTCACCAAGCGGATGGGGGTCGCCTCGGTTGCAGTCGTCGCTGCACACGAATACGGTCACGCCATCCAAGCACGCGCCGGTGTGTACAGCATCCCCGGGATCAAGACCATCGACACCGAACAGCAGGCCGACTGCTTTGCCGGCGCCTGGACCGCCCACGTCGCACGGGGCGAGGTCCCTGCCCTGGCGTTCGGCGACGCCGATGTCAAGGCTGGGATCGACGCGATGATCGACGTCGCCGACACTCCTGGCACAGACTCCGAGAATGACGACAGCGGTCACGGCAGTGCGTTCGACCGCGTGGGCGCTTTCGAGGAGGGGTTCATCAACGGTGTTGCACGGTGCAAAGACTTCCCCACGAACCCGTACCCGCGGGTTGACCTCACTTTCAGCCCAGAAGACGCGGCGACGAACGGCAACCTCCCATTCGATGACCTGCTGACCGGTGACACGTCGATTTCGAAGTCACTCGATACGTTCTGGGTGCCAACTCTGGAGGCATCACAAGTGGCGTTCACGTCCCCGACGCTCGTCGCTTTCACCGTCGGCGCAGTGCCAGCCTGCGGCGAGTTCACACCCGAGCAGATGGTGAATGCCGCCACCTACTGTCCGGACAGCAACACCATTGCCTACGACGACGAGTTCATGCACCGGCTCTACGATGCTTACGGCGATCTGTCGTTCGGCTATCCGGTCGCAGCGGCTTACAGCGATGCGGTGCAGGCGGCGGCTGGAGGCACCCTGACCGGTGAGCCTCGCGTGTTGGTGAACGATTGTCTCGTGGGCGCCTACCTGAACAGCGTGTTGCCGTCCGCTACGCCTGATGTCGACGGCAACCAGGTAGCGAACGACCCGAATCAGACCATCATTTTGTCGCCAGGTGATCTCGACGAGGTGGTCAAGACCGCCGTATTGTTCGGCGACGTGGCGTCCGATACCAACAACCTCGGTACTGCGTTCGAAAAGATCGACTCGTTCCGCAATGGGGTGATCGGTGGACTGGACGTCTGCCTGCAGGGCAACGGTTGATTCCGGCGCAGTCGGCGGTTTCGGAGCAGACGGCTAGGAACCAAGCGTTTCGCGCGGTGAGAGACTTCGACTCTGGATC
>JANYDH010000198.1 GCA_025359865.1 Actinomycetes bacterium
GATCCAGAGTCGAAGTCTCTCACCGCGCGAAACGCTTGGTTCCTAGCCGTCTGCTCCGAAACCGCCGACTGCGCCGGAATCAACCGTTGCCCTGCAGGCAGACGTCCAGTCCACCGATCACCCCATTGCGGAACGAGTCGACCTTTTCGAACGCAGTACCGGAATCAGGCGTAGTCGATGTCGGCGAAGCTGGCCAACTTGTCGAGGCGGTGATGCGCCTCGACAAGGCGTACGGTGCCGCTACGCGAACGCATGACCAGGCTCTGGGTAGTAGCACCTTGCTTGGTGAACCGCACGCCGCGTAACAACTCGCCGTCGGTGACGCCGGTGGCGGCAAAGAAGGCATTGTCGCCCTGCACGAGCCGGTCGGTGGTGAGCACTTCGTCGACGTCGTAGCCGGCAGCAATGGCCGCTTCACGCTCCGCCGGGTTCTGTGGCCACAGCATCGCCTGAATCTCGCCGCCCATGCACTTCAACGCGGCAGCAGCTGTGACTCCCTCTGGCGTACCCCCGATACCGAGCAGCATGTCGACACCCGCGTCCGGCCACGACGTAGCAATCGCTCCGAAGATGTCACCGTCGCTGATCAGCTTGACCCGGGCTCCGGTGGCGCGCACCTCGCTGATGAGGTCGGCATGGCGAGGACGATCGAGAATGACAACAGTGAGGTCGCGCACGCTACGGCCTTTGGCCTTGGCGACCCAGCGGATGTTCTGCGTGGATGTGGCCGTGATGTCGATCGAGCCGGCGGCGTCGGGACCGACTGCAATCTTGCGCATGTAAAAGCACGGCCCCGGGTCGAACATGGTGCCGCGTTCGCTGACCGCAATGACAGAAATTGCGTTCGCTCGACCCAGCGCGGCAAGGCTCGTACCGTCGATCGGATCGACGGCCACATCGACGAGCGGGCTACCGCCATCGCCGACCCGTTCGCCGTTGAAGAGCATCGGCGCTTCGTCCTTTTCGCCCTCGCCGATGACCACGAGGCCGTCCATCGAGACCGTGGACAAAACGGTACGCATCGCATCGACTGCGGCACCGTCGGCGCCGAGTTTGTCACCCCGACCAACCCACCGCGACGAGGCCAGCGCAGCGCTTTCGGTGACGCGGACGAGTTCCATGGCGAGGTTGCGATCTGGTGCGGTCATCGGTTGGGTACCGTAGTCGTTGGCGACACATGTCGGAGATCCCTCAGTGGCTACTGTCGAATCGATGTCGGAGATCCCCGTCCAACTCTGCGTCGGTGCGCGTGAATTGTCCGAACCGAGGTTGTCTCCGGGCGGTAGGCGTCTTGGCTACGTCGTGTCCCACAAGGGTGAGAGTTGGATCGAACTGCATGACGAGTTGCAGCCCGGCCAGTTGCAGCCCAGCCAGCGGCGCCTGGCCGAGGTGCCGGCGCCGCGCCCGGGCCGAGGGCTTGGTGGTGGGTGCTGGTGTTGGACTGCTGCCGGTGATGCCATCGTGTACGCAGCAGTCGACGGCAACATCTGGACCCAGTCTGTCGCCGGCGGGGTCGCGCGCTGTCTGACTTCGAACGGTCCAGAACGCAGTGCCCAGGCGCCGAACGTGGCACCGGACGACTCGTTCGTCGTGTACGTCGTCGACCAGGCCGAGGTGTGGCGGGCCCCGTTGCACGGGGACGATGGCGCGATCAGGATCGACGCCGGCACCGCCGACTTCTGCTTCGACCCGGTCGTGGCGCACGACACGACCAGCGTGCTCTGGCAAGCATGGAACATGCCCCACATGCCATGGGATGCGGCCTGGATCGAAACCGTCGATCTCCACGGCGAGACACATCTCCACATCGCTGCGACCGGTTCGATACAGCAACCGCGCCCGCTTGCCGACGGGCGGATCGCGGCCGTTCGAGACGATCACGGTTGGCTGAACGTGTGGATCGGCGACACGCCGACGGTCGAGGAATCGTTCGAACATGCCGGGCCGACGTGGGGCTTCGGGCAGCGGTCGTATGCGGTGTCACCAGATGGTGCCCGTTTGGCATTCACCCGCAATGAGCACGGGTTCGGCCGGTTGTGCGTGATCGACCTAGCCACCTCACACGTGGCCGAACTCGGCCGCGGTGTTCACGGTCAGTTGTCATGGGAGGGCGACCGGTTGGCAGCTCTGCGCACCGGTGCGCGTACCCCGACACAAGTAGTGACCTATCAACAAGGTAGCGATGGAGGCGGTTGGCACCGTGACATTATTTCCATCGGACCGGATGCCGCATGGGCCGAGGTGCCGCTCGTGGAACCTGAGCTGGTGCAGGCGGAGGTCGCGGGCGGCGTGATCTACGGTCGGTTGTACCGCGCCGATGCACCCGACGGCCGGTTGATCTGCTGGTTGCATGGCGGGCCGACAGATCAGTGGCAGGTTACGTTCATGCCTCGGCTTGCCTACTGGAGGTCTCGCGGCTGGAGCGTGCTCGTCGCCGACCATCGTGGATCGACCGGGCACGGGCGGGAGTACCAGCAGGCCTTGACGGGCCGTTGGGGCACCATCGATGTCGACGACGTTTGTACGATGTTGAGCGCGGCTCACTCGAATGGGTGGGGAAGCCCTCGACGCACGGTGCTGATCGGCGGGTCGGCCGGCGGATTCACCGTGCTCGGCGTGCTGGCTCGCCTGGGTGGTCTAGACGCTGACAATCCTGTCGTTGCCGCGGCGGTCGTGGCGTATCCGGTCACCGACCTCGCCGGGCTGTCGGAGCGAAGCCACCGGTTCGAGCGGCACTACACTGATACGCTCGTCGGGCATCCAGAGTCATCGGCGATGCGTGACCGGTCGCCCGTATGGTTCGCCCACCAGATTCAACGTCCACTGCTGGTGTTTCACGGAGAGGACGACCCGGTCGTGCCCGTCGCCCAAAGCCGTGTGCTGGTCGAGAGAATGCGCGCCGCCGGCGGGAACGTCGAGTTGGTCGTCTATCCCGGCGAGGGGCACGGATTTCGAGACCCGGACCATCAACTCGACGAATACGCAACGACAGAGGCCTTCCTTCGACGTCACGTGGACTGATGGTTCGCCAACCGCTAGCGTCATCTCATGGAGCAGTGCGAGCAGTGACCGACTGGAACCCGTTCGATCCCGATGCCGTGAACGTGATCTACGACCTGTCCGCATGGTCGATCGATCATCAGGCAGAGTTGGCGAGTGCCCTCGCCGACGCGGAGATTCCCCACGCATGGGGTGAGAGCGATCTCACTGTTCCCGAAGAGCAGGAACAGGCCGCCGACCTCCTGATCAGCGAAGTCGAAGCGCGGCTCGGCATCGTCGACGACCCCGCCGGTAGCGGGCCTGCAGCTGCGGACGATCTCATGGCCGAGGCGCTTGACCCCATCGACCTCGCCGAAGGGACGCCTGCCACCGAGTACGACCTCACCGAGTGGACTCCGACCGATGTAATGGCGCTGTCTCATGCGCTCTCGCGTTCGCAGATCCCTTTCCGGTGGGAGGCGCGTTTGCTCCTGGTCGGCACGACCGACGAAGAGGCTGTCGAACCGTTGATGGATCTCATCGAGCGCGGTGAGTACGTCGACACCGATTCGGCTACCGGAGCCGGGGTCGGCGCAGCTGCTGGTCAGCTTCCGTTCGAGACGCTCACCACGTTCTTTCTAGCCGGCGAGCGACTTCGCCACGATCCCCTCGATGCCGATGGGCTGCAGCATTTACTGGCTGCGACCCAGCTTGCCGATCCCGAGCACCCGCCATACGGCGTGCAGCCGCGCATCTGGCAGCGCACGTGTGCGCTGGCGGACCAATTGGCAACAGCACTCGTCGGAGCGGGCGACAGTGGCGACAGTCCAGACGACTCCGGTACAGACGACCCCAGTCCAGACGACCCCGGTACAGACGACCCCGGTACAAACGACGCCGATGATGGCCCGGATGTTACCGACCAACTCGATTTCGACCTCGCGGTCGATACAGCGGCACAGCTTCACGACCTGCTCCGCCCCTACGTCTGAGGAATCGTCGATGCTGCTGGCCGAGCTCGAGGTGTGGCATTCACGTCCCGTCACCCCGACCCGCCGGGTAGCGCTCGGCCATCTCGTTCTGCCGGTTGAGCCTGCGCCCGGCTTCGGTGGGTTGCTGTTAGGAGCTGTCATAGCCTCCAACATCGGCCGGGTCGACGACGATCTCGTCCCCGACGTACACCGCTTGCTCGATCAGGTCGGGTCAGGCCAGCGCGTCGCACAGCCACGACTGCGTCACCGCTATCAGGTCGATCGCCATGGCCTTGCGGTGAGTGTCCACCGGCTCAGCGGTGAAGGCGACAGCGTGAAGTTCGAGTTGGACCCGCAAGGCAGCCCGCTGGTGCAGGTCCTGGGTGCGATCTACGCCGTCGAGCGACTCGAGGCCGTTGCACGGCATGTGCTCGTGCCGGTGCTGCATCGCGCGATGAAGTGGAGTGGTCCGATTGGTCCATCGTTCATCGCCAACCTCGCCGGTGCTGCGGGTGCATCGCTTTCGGCAATGGCCGACCCGCGGGCCTGGGCGCTCGAGTTGCTCGGCTTTCCGCTCGGCACCGGCAAGGTCACCAAGAAAGACGTCACCGGCCGCTACCGGGACCGTTTACGCGAAGTGCATCCCGATCACGGCGGCGATGAGGCACTGGCCAGCAGGGCGATCTCTGATCTCACCGAAGCCCGCCGGGTGCTCACGGTCTGAACGTGGCAGCGTTGTTGCTGTTTCCGGGCGCAGGCTCGAACCGTGACCATGGGGCTCTTGTTGCGATCGAGCAGGCAGTCACGTCCGGTCGCCGTTCCATCACGTCCGTGCGCGCCGACTTTCCTTACCGGCGCGCCGGTAGGCGCCCGCCCGACCGGGCCCCGGTACTCCTGCAGGCGGTTCGTGACGAACTGGCGGCGTTACCGCGGGGTCCCGTCGTGTTGGGCGGCCGATCGATGGGTGGCCGGATGTGCTCGATGGTCGTCGGTGATGAGCACTCGCCGTTTCGGGCTGCAGGGGTGGTCCTCGTGTCGTATCCGTTGCACCCACCGGGCAAGCCCGACAAGCTGCGCGTCGAGCACCTGCCACGGATTCAGTCGCCATGCCTGTTCATTCACGGCACTCGTGATCCGTTCGGCTCACCGGAGGAGTTGCTCCGCTGGACCGCGTCCATTCCGGGGCCGGTCGAGCACGTCTGGATCGAGCGAGGAACCCACGACCTGAAGGGAGCGGATCAGCAGTTGGCAGCAGCGACAGATGAATGGATCCGCCGACTGGGCCTGCTCAGCCGAGTGAGGCGGTCGTAGCATCCTCCGGATTGAGTTCCTCCAACGTGTGATGTGCGGTTTCCGGGTAGGTGGTCAGTGCAACCAGGGCAGCGATCACCTGTCCTCCAGCCAGCATGCCCATCACCTGGCCGTAGCTCCATCCGCGGTCCAGTAGCGCCCCGGCCGTGAGCAGACCGACACTGCCACCACCGAGTGCCAGAGCGGCGAGATATCCGCCCGCCTGCCCGCGTCGGGCAGTCGGGAACAGTTCAGTGCGGTACACGGCAAAGGCCGGATACGCCACACCGCCGGCGAACCCACCGAACCCGGCACACAGCCACATCGGTGTGCCGCTGACCACGAACGACAAGACGAGGAGCGACGTAGCTAACGGCAACGTCATTGCCAGCACGCGACGACGGCCGACAGTGTCGGCGATTCGTCCACCAAGTACGAACCCGAGCGATGCCGGTGTGGCCGTGGCAACCGTGAACAGCGCGATGCCGCCGCCGCTGTACCCGCGGACATCGGAAAGGTACCGATTCTGGAAGAATGATGCAGGGGCGACGAACAAGTTGGCAAACACCGCTACCGAGGCGATGGCGAAAAATCGTCGACGCCGAACATGTGCCTGCGGCGGGTGGGCCGTGGCGTGCAGCGCCTCGAATCGTGGAGTCTCACGCAGGCGTCGAGTGAGGTCGAGCGCGACCACGAGCCAGACGAGCGAAACAACATAGATGAGCCGCCACCCGGCTGGCCCGAGATCGGCGAGGGGAAGTGACATCACGGCAATGCCCGCGCCGAGCCCGCTGGCCATTGCCAGCACGCTGACGGCGTAGGCCCTACTACTACGCGGCATTTCTTCTGTGGCCGTCACAGCGATGAGCAGATCAAGCGCGATGCCGAGTGGACGGCCGACCGCCTGGGAAGCAGTGAGCACCCAAAAGTTCGGTGCCAACGCTCCGATCGCCGAGCACAACGGAGCTAGCCATGCCAGGGTGATCATCACCCGCCGACGTCCGATCCGGTCGGCCATCAGCGTGAAGGGGAGCGCAATCACAATGCCGCAGCGCACGATCACCCCGGCAAGGCCCTGCCCGCCCTTGCTGATCCCGAAGTCCGCGGCGGCGAAGTTGACAGTTTGGGTGAACAGCGTGTTGACGAACGCTGCCGACAGCGATGCTGCGGCTAACAGGCCGAGTACATGGGCCTGGCGGGCATTCAGACGATCGGGTGGTGCCCAATTCGGTGGACGCCCGGTTCCCGGTTCACGCCGTTGCAGCGCCCACCTCACCGGAAGCGCGAACAGCCATCGAAACCACGGGATCGCGAGACGGTAGGTAGTGATGTCGACCAGTTCAGTGCCGTCGTTCGACGCAACGACCGAGCGGTCATAGCGCTCGAATGGGCCGTCGAGTTGTTCGAATCGCCCTCCACCCATTGCGACTTCGGCCATCAGCCCGTCGCGAGGAGTCAACGCCAGATCTTGTTCGGTGTGATCCCAGCGACGAATGACGCTACGAGGGGGTCCTGGCACGGCCCCGAGGGTAATAGCCTAGATGGCCGTGCCCACCCCGTCCGTCGATCCAGCGAGCTCATCCGAGCCAACCATCGTGGTACGCGGTGGTAGTCCGTTGCACGGCGAGGTCACCGTTCCGGGTGCCAAGAACTCGGTCCTCAAGTTGATGGCCGCCACATTGCTCGCTGACGGCACGTTCACGTTCACCAACGTGCCGGCCATCGCCGACGTGGCGATCATGAGTGAACTACTCGCAGCAATCGGTGTCACGACCGCGGTCGGCGATGCAGGCACCATCACTCTCGTCAACGACGGCCGCCTGGTGCCGGTTGCCCCGTATGAACTGGTGGAACAGATTCGGGCATCGATCAACGTGCTCGGCCCGTTGCTCGGTCGCTGCGGCACCGTTCGATTGTCGCTTCCCGGTGGGGACGACTTCGGGTCACGCCCGATCGACATGCACTTGAAGGGGCTCGAGCAGATGGGGGCCACGTTCGAGATTCGTCATGGCTACGTCGAGGCTCACGCCGACCGCCTCCATGGGGTCGACATCACGTTCGAGTTCCCGAGCGTCGGGGCGACCGAGAACATCCTCACGGCAGCTGTATACGCGAAGGGCACCACCGTCATCGACAACGCCGCTCGCGAGCCCGAGATCAGCGATCTCTGCAACCTGTTGACCTCGATGGGTGCCGATATCGAGGGCATCGGCACGTCGACACTCGTGGTGCACGGCGTCGAGGTCGGCACGCTTCGCGCTGCAGACCATCGCACAGTGACCGATCGCATCCAGGCAGCTACCTACATCGCCGCAGTGGCGGTGAGCGGAGGCGAGATCGTGCTCCGCGGAGCACGTGCCGACCACATGGAGGTGCTGTTGCGTCGGTTCCGCGATATGGGTCTGACCATTGTGGAACAGCCCGATGGGCTCGCCGTGTTCGCCGAGCGACGGCTTCATTCGATCGATGTGGCCACCTTGCCATACCCGGGCATCGCTACCGACTACAAGCCGCTGATCGTGACCATGCTGTCGGTGGCTGACGGTGTCGGCATCGTGACCGAGAACCTCTATCCGGGCCGGTTCCGGTACGTCGAAGAACTGCATCGGCTGGGTGCCGACATCAGTACCGACGGTCATCATGCGGTCGTCCGCGGTCGGCCTTCGCTCAGCGGGGCACGCGTGAAAGCACCCGACATTCGTGCGGGCGCCGCGCTCGTGGTGGCCGGACTAGCTGCCGATGGTGAGACCACGATCACTGGTGTTCACCATATTGATCGTGGCTATGACGATCTGGTGGGCCGTCTGGTTGCGCTGGGGGCTCAGGTAGCACGCCGGTAGATCGCTGCTCGCGTGGGGTGTGACGGTCGTTATGTGGACGGTCGACGCGGCGCTTTGCGAGGCGGAGCAGTGCGACGATCACGATCATCGGCCCGATGACGAGGAGCGCCTCGTCCCAACCGCCCTGGTGTGCGAACACGGGTCAGCCGACGCTCAGGACCAGCAACACTGCATTGGTCGTATGGCTCTCCAGTTCGAACTGGCCTTTGTTCACGGCGGTGAACGTGAACGTCTCGGTCTGCCCCTGCGGCATCGGCGTACCGTCTCCGAGGTCGTACCCGTGGAGATGGAACTCGTCGCCGGCGGTGGGATTGGTGACTGAAAGCGCCACTGTGGCGCCGATCGGGATGTTCTCGATACGGTTCGGATCGGCATCGACGCCCACCGTGACTGAGATGACAATCGGCGCATCGGACGTGTCGGGCGGTGCTGGGAAGTCGATGGGAATGTCGGTCGATCCGTCGGCCGGGCTGGTTTGTAGCGGAATGTCGACGGTGTCTTCGGTGAGCGGCACCGTGGTGGCGAGCACTGCCGTGCCGCCGGTCGTGGTGCTGGTCGTGGTGCCGATCGTGACTGGCGACCCGATCGATGGGGGTGTCGCTGCAGTCGGAGCGGCGTCGCTGCATGCGGCGCCGACCAGGGCGAGCGTGGAAATGGCGACGACCGCTCGAACGGTGACCGAGCGCACGAAGGATGTTCTCATAGTTGGCCATCGTAGGCTTCGGCCTGGTTCAATGGGCATCCACTCGAGCCCCGCCAGACTTTGACCGCGCCAGATATCGATGGAGAACAATCCCTGATGGGCCGACGCAACCAGGATCCTGTCGAACTGTTCACCCACGCATGTGCTGGTGATCGTGCATCGCTGGCGCGGTTGTTGTCACTCATCGAGCGTGGCGGTGCCGAGGCTCGTGAGGTCGGTCGGCTCAGCTATCCGCTCGGGGGGCAGAGCTATACCATCGGCATCACCGGAGCACCCGGCGCAGGTAAGAGCACGCTCACCTCCGCGGTCATCGGCCACCTCCGCCGTCAAGAGATCGAGGTCGCCGTTCTGGCGATCGACCCTTCATCGCCGTTCACCGGCGGAGCGATTCTCGGCGACCGTGTCCGCATGCAGGACCATGCCACCGACCCCGGAGTGTTCATTCGTTCGATGGCCACGCGTGGGCACCTGGGCGGTCTGTCACTCGCCGCTCCGGAAGCAGTTCGACTGCTCGACGCCATTGGCCGAAAGTGGATCCTGGTCGAGACTGTCGGCGTCGGCCAGGTCGAGGTCGAGATTGCCGGCAAGGCCGACACCACTGTCGTTGTGGTCAACCCTGGGTGGGGCGACAGTGTGCAGGCCAACAAGGCGGGACTCATGGAGATTGCCGACCTGTTCGTGATCAATAAGGCCGACCGCAGGGGCGTCGACGAGACCCGTCGCGATCTTGAGGGCATGCTCGAACTGAGCGACCTTGCCGACGACGCATGGCGCCCGCCGATCCTGCCGGTAGTCGCAACCGCAGGTGAAGGTGTCGTCCCGCTCTGGGATGCGGTGTTGGCCCATCGGGCGTTCATCGAAGCATCCGGCGAACTCGAACGCCGGCGTCAGTTTCGCATCCGTGAGGAGTTGCGCGAGATCGTTGCCCGGCGACTCGAGCAGCGGGCCCGACAGATCGCCACTGGCGACCGCTGGGATGAGCTGCAACAGCAGGTGATCGAGCGTGTGCTCGACCCCTGGGGAGCGGCCGACGAAATGTTGCGAAGTATCAGCGGGGCATGACGAGCGGCAGTTCGAGGTACTAACCCGACACTCCGCGTCGAGTTATCGTCGCCCAGCAGCGGTAAGTCGACGCGGCTCGTGCCGATGCCGCGCAGCGGGCGGCCACTACGAGCAAGAAGCCACCACGGATGAACTCGGGCGACGTGCTGCTTCCCCATCACCTCACGACCGTGTGGGAAGCGCTGTGCGAATCCACACAGGGCTACATCGAGCCGGACTGGTGGAAGATCGAGCCGCACGCTTGAGGACCAGCCACGACGTCCGTCAGCGTCATGGCATGGCGACAACTGTCCGTTTGCCCCATCCCGGCGCTCCGTGTCGTGCCGTGTCGTGTCGTGTCGTGCCGTGCCGTGTCGTGGGCCTACCCGCTTAAAGCCGACGGTGATGGGCTCATGTCTGGCCAACCCTGCGGCACAGCACTAGCGTTGACACCAGGAGGTGGTCGACATGACAGAAGTAGCAGCACAGCTTGTTCTCCTGGAACGACGTGAGGATGGCGTGGCTCTCGTCACCCTGAACAATCCGAAAGTCAACGCGCTCTCACAAGAGGTGTTGACGCAACTACGGATCATCGCCGATGATCTCGCCGCCGACCCGCCGGGTGCCGTGGTGATCACCGGTGGCGACCGGATCTTCGCGGCTGGCGCCGACATTTCGGAGTTCGGCGGGCCGGATGAAGCCAACATGATCACCCGGGGCTTCCACGATGCGTTTGATGCGGTGGCGGCCATTCCCCGGTTCGTGATTGCCGCGGTCAGTGGCTATGCGCTCGGGGGCGGGTGCGAGTTGGCGCTCGCCTGCGACTACCGAATTGCTGCCGAACGGGCGGTATTCGGCCAGCCAGAGGTGCTGCTCGGGATCATTCCCGGCGGTGGCGGCACCCAGCGACTTCCACGGGTCGTCGGACGATCACGCGCCAAAGAGTTGATGATCACCGGTCGGCAGGTGAAGGCCGACGAGGCGTTGCGGATCGGCCTGGTCGACGAAGTTGTTGCGAATGATCAACTGCACGAGCGGGCGTTGGCGCTGGCCGCCGAGGTGGCCAAGGGTGCGCTCGTCGCTCAGGAGATGGTGAAGCAGGCCGTCGATGCGGGGCTCGACATCGAACTCGATGCCGGGCTGGTCGTCGAGCGGCGGCTCTTCCAAGATGTGTTCGAAACCGACGACAGCCGCATCGGGGTGGCGAGTTTCCTCGAGCACGGCCCCGGCAAGGCTGGGTTCACCGGCCGCTGAACGCGTCGGTCAATCGGCCCAGGCAATCCGGCCCAGTTCGACGGGGCTGATCAGGCCCTCGTGGGTAGGAAGCGCTCGTACGGTGAGTCCGTATGGTCCCGCCGCGATCGGTGCATACGTACATGTGTAGGCACCGTCGGATTGGCGCTGCATCGCGACCACGGTGGACTGATGAACGAACGATCCGGTGGAGTCGACCGACCCGTGGAGCAGTTGTACCGCCACATCGGTTGGTGAGAGCCCGTCGATGTCGACACGTGCCACAACGGTGCGCTGTTCGCCCTCGTGCGCTGGGGAGGTGTCGGAGTCGACGCTGACCACCTTGACACCGCTCCAGTTGTTGCCGATGGCGGCCTTCCACCCGGCAAGTGAGCGAGCACGTGCCCACTGCTCATCGGCCGCGGCGCGCGCACTGGCGGCAGCGGGTTCGTACAACTCGGTCACGTAGTCACGTACCATGCGTGCAGCGGTGATGAATGGTCCGAGGCTGGCCCAGTTGTGCTTCATTGCGTCGATCCAGCCGACTGGTACGCCATCGTCTCCGCGCCGGTAGAAGAGCGGAACGATCTCGCGTTCGATCAACCCGAACAGGCTGGTCGCCTCCCTGGTATCGCGACGATCGGTGTCGGGGTCGTTGTCGGCAGAGTTGATCGCCCAACCGTTCTGGCCGTCGTAGCACTCGTCCCACCAGCCGTCGAGGATGCTGCAATTGAGGGCACCGTTGAGTGCTGCTTTCATCCCACTGGTGCCGCATGCTTCGAGCGGGCGCACAGGGTTGTTCAGCCACACGTCGCAGCCGTGGTACATGAGTCGGGCGACCGACATGTCGTAGTCGGGAATGAACAAGAACCGGTGGCCGACACCATGCTGGCGTGAGAACATCTCGATCTCGCGGATCATGTTCTTGCCCGGCTCGTCTGCCGGATGCGCTTTGCCTGCAAACACGAACTGCACCGGTCGATCTGCGCTGAGTAGCAGTTCGCGTAGGCGATCTGGTTGCGACAACAACAGCGTTGCGCGCTTGTACGTGGCGAACCGGCGGGCGAAGCCGATGGTGATCGCGTCGGGGTCGAGTAGCGCTTCGCCGAATCGTGAGCGGACGAAATCGACAAGAGCACTACGTCCAATGCGGCGGGCCTGCCACACCGCTGCTGGATCCAGGTGGCCAACGCCAGCCCACGACGCCTCGTCGGCGCCGTCCCACATGCTGCCGACCGACGATCGCAAGAGCGCATCGATATCGTTGCTGACCCAGGTATGGGCATGAACACCGTTGGTGATTGCCTTGATCGGAACTTCGTCGACCGGCACATCGGGCCACAGTCCATTGAACATTTCGCGGCTCACAGCGCCATGGAGTTGGGCAACACCGTTGGAGCGGCCTGCCATTCGCAGACCCATGACCGCCATGTTGAACCGCGTGTCGTCGGGCTCGTCGGCGCGATGGCCGAGGCTCATCAACGTGGAGAAGTCGGTGCCGCACGCCGTGGCGAATTCGCCGAAGTACCGCTCCATCACCGCCCGTTCGAACCGGTCGATGCCTGCAGGAACGGGAGTGTGTGTGGTGAACACCCCGCCGGCACGTACGGCTTCGACCGCCTCCGCGAACGACAGTCCGTGCTCGGAGACCAGTTCGCGGATTCGTTCGAGCGACAGGAAACCTGCGTGGCCTTCGTTGGTATGGAACACCTGGGGCTGCAACCCAAGGGCACGTAGCACGCGGACGCCGCCGATACCGAGCACGATCTCTTGGCGGAGTCGATGCTCGGCGTCGCCGCCATACAGGCGGTTAGTGATGTTCGCGGTGCCGACACTGTTGCCCTCGACAGCGGTATCGAGCAGGTACAGCGGGACGCGGCCGACGTTCACCTTCCACGCCCGGATGCCCACCGATTCGCCGGCGATGTCGACCGTGACCTGGATGCCGGTGTCGGCGATGGCCAGGCCGCTGGTATCGAGCCGCGGGAACCACTCCTCTTGATAACCGTCGGCGTTGAGCCGCTGACGGAAATAGCCTTCGGCGTAAAGCAGGCCGACGCCCACGAGCGGCACGCCCAGATCGCTCGTTGCCTTGAGGTGATCGCCGGCCAGTACACCGAGCCCGCCGCTGTATTGGGGCAAGGTCTCGGTGAGGCCGAACTCGGGCGAGAAGTACGCCACCTGGTTGAGCGGCGAGCCTGCCCGCCCTTGGAACCATCGCGGCTCCGTCGTGGCCATCAGAAGGCGATTCGACGCAGTAGCAACATCGGTGACCAGTGACGTGTCGGCAGCGATGGCCGCCCACCGATCCGCCGTGATCATCGACAGCAGCCGAAGCGGGTCGCGTCCGGATGCTTTCCATGAGGTCGGATCGAGTCGTGAGAACAACTGTTGTGTTTCGCGGTCCCATGTCCAATGCACGTTGGTGGCCAGCGCAGCAAGGTCGGCCACCTCGACAGGGAGCGCTGGGACGACATTGAAGTGGCGGACGGCACGCATACGACGCTGTACGTTAGTGCCGGTTCTGGCGAGAGGGGTCAGCTACGCGCGACCTCGTAGACCTTCACAGTGGAGGTGGCGATCGCGTCCCACGTGTACTTTGCCTCCAGCAGCGCGGCAGCGGTTGATGACATGGAGGCGGCGACGTGTGCATTGGACAAGACCTCGGCGATGCGGTTGGCGAGGTCGATCGGGTTGCCCGGTTCGAACAGCAGCCCGGCACCCGTTCCTTCGACGATCTCTGCCAGTCCGCCGGTGCGCGCCACGATAGTGGGGGCACCGGCTGCCATTCCTTCGAGCGCGACGATGCCGAATGGTTCGTAGAGCGAGGGAATGACCACGCACCCAGCTCGTTGGAGCACCGCACGTAGGTCGTCATCGGTGACGAAGCCGGCCAGGTCGACCAGGTCGCCCACACCCTCGACATCGATTTGCGTCTGTAGTTCGGCGAGGTAGGTACCACGACCGGCGATGACACACCGAATGCCGGGCACCCGGTGGCGAAGCGCAGCTATGGCCCGGACGAGTACTTGGAACCCCTTTTCGTATTGGACCCGACCCCAGGCGACCACAAGTGGTTCACGAATGCTGACACGGTCGGCACCGAGGTGCTGCCAGTTGCTCGTATCTACACCATTCGGTACAAGGTGAACTTTTTCGTTGGGGAGCTCGAATCCATCGACCACTTCATGAACCATGAACCTCGAGCACGCAATCACTTCGCGGGCCTGATAGGTGAGCCACCACTCGACAGCGTTGATCGCGGCTGGCATGCCCGGTGGCACGTGTCCGCCGTGACGTCCGCGTTCGGTGGCATGGATGGTGGCCACCAGTGGCACGCCGAACACCGACTTGAGTGTGCTGCCGGCCCACGCCATCAACCAGTCGTGGGCGTGCACCACGTCGGGTCGCCAATCGCCGAGCGAGGCGGTGAGCGCCACGATGTGGTGGTTGGCCGACGCCATGCGGGCCACCAGGTCGCCATCGGGAAGCCATGGCAGTTCGGCCGAAGCGCGGACCACGCGAACACCATTGACGATCTCGTCGTCGGGTGCCACTTCGACTCCTGGCTCATGCCGGTTGAGCGTGAAGACGACGACCTCGTGCCCGCTGCGCCCGAGCGCTTGAGCCAGCCCAGCGGCGTGCGCGGCGATTCCGCCTACGACGAACGGCGGGTACTCCCACGACAGCATCAACACTCGCATGGGCTGACCGTAGCGGACGGGTACGCTCAGCAGCGATGCTGCTGGCTGATCTCGATCTCTACTTGTTCGGCGAAGGGACCCACCGCAGACTGTGGGAGGTTCTCGGCGCGGTGACCCTGCCGAGCGGATCGACGAGGTTCTCGGTTTGGGCGCCGAATGCCGCAGCGGTCGATGTGCACGGTGAGTGGAATGGCTGGCAGCCGGTTGCCTTGGCGAGCCAGGGCAACTCGGGTGTGTGGGCTGCCGACGTTGCCGATGCAGTTCCCGGACACCGGTACAAGTATGCGGTGCACTCCAAGTCGGGGGTGACCGTGATGAAAGCAGATCCGATGGCGGGGGCCGCCGAGCGGCCGCCTTCTGATGCGAGTATCGTGGCCGGGCCGAGCCAGTTCGGCTGGGGTGATGAGAGCTGGATCCAAGCACGTGGGCATGGCCCAGGGCATCCGCTGCGAATCTACGAGGTGCATCTCGGCTCGTGGCGGCAGGGTGTCGATGACTACCGCAGTCAGGCCGACGCCTTGGCACAACATGTCAGCGCGTTGGGATTCACCCATGTCGAGCTACTACCGGTGGCCGAGCACCCGTTCGGAGGGTCGTGGGGCTACCAGATCACGGGGTACTACGCGCCGACCGCCAGGTTCGGTACTCCCGACGATTTCCGCTACTTCGTCGACACACTGCACCGTCATGGCCTTGGGGTGATCCTCGACTGGGTGCCCGCACACTTTCCGAAAGATGAGTGGGGCCTCGGTCGTTTCGATGGCACGGCGCTCTACGAACACGCCGACCCACGCCAGGGCGAGCACCCCGACTGGGGTACGTTCGTGTTCAACTACGAGCGCAACGAAGTGCGCAACTTCCTCATCGCGAATGCGCTTTACTGGATCGACCAGTTCCATATCGATGGGCTTCGCGTCGATGCCGTCGCAAGCATGTTGTATCTCGACTACTCCCGCAAAGCGGGCGAATGGATCCCCAACCAGTACGGCGGTCGCGAAAATCTGAGTGCGCTCGGCTTTATCCGCCAACTCAACGACGCCGTTGCCAAAGAGTTCCCGTCCGCGATGATGATCGCCGAGGAGAGCACCTCATGGCCGAAGGTGACGAGGCCGACAGCCGACGGGGGTCTGGGGTTCACCCACAAATGGAATATGGGATGGATGCATGACACCATCGATTACTTCCATAGCGAGTCGGTGCACCGCCGCTGGCATCATCGTCAGCTGACCTTCGGCCTGCTGTATGCGTTCAGTGAGTCGTTTGTGCTGCCGCTCAGCCACGACGAGGTGGTGCATGGCAAGGGCAGCCTGCTGGGCAAGATGACCGGTGATGACTGGCAGCGTTTTGCGAACCTTCGCGGGATGTACGCCTGGATGTGGGCGATGCCAGGGGCCCCGCTGTTGTTCATGGGTGGCGAGTTGGCGGCGTGGACCGAGTGGAACGACGCCACCGGCCTGCCGTGGCACCTTCTCGATCATCCGCCCCACCGGGGGGTGCGCGACCTGCTCGTCTCGCTCAACGCTACGGTTACCGCGTGGCCGGCGTTGTGGGAACGCGATCATGAGTCCGCCGGCTTCCAATGGCTCGATGCCGATGACCCGGACCACTCGATCTACGGGTTCATCCGTTGGGCGCATGCCGGGTCGCACGCCGTTGCGTGCATCGCCAACTTCACGCCGGTTCCCCGGTCGGGATATCGGGTCGGGCTACCGTGGGATGGCGAGTGGGAGATCGTGATCGACACCGACGATCCTCGCTTTGGCGGCAGCGGCTATGGCGGATACACGTGGGACCCCACGATGGCCGATGCCCCCACACCGCGAGTCCAGGCGGCACGCGATGTGCCATGGCAGGGACAACCCGCTTCTGCATTGGTTAATCTGCCGCCGCTGAGCGTTCTCTGGGTCGCCGCGCGCCGACCCTGAAGCCGACGACTGACCTGACCTGACCTTGTTGCGTTCGTTGTCTCGCGATCCGGAACTGCGCGCCGTGGCTGCCGCGTGCGTCACCCTCAGCGTGGCGGTCGGCGTGTTTGCAGTGTCGTTCGGTGTTGGTTCGGTCAGCGCCGGTGCTTCGGTGACCCAGACATGCGCGATGTCGCTGCTGGTGTTCACCGGAGCGTCGCAGTTCTCTGCGATGAGCGTGATCGGTTCCGGCGGCTCGGTCGGATCGGCGCTCGCTGGGGCGCTCTTGCTGGCCGCCCGCAATGGCGTGTACGGCCTGTCGATGGCGCGCGTGCTACCTGGCAGTCTCGGCATGCGGCTGGTTGCGGCCCAATTGACCATCGACGAAAGCACGGCAATGGCTGCGTCGCAACGTGATCCGCGCCTGCAACGCGCCGCGTTCTGGATCACCGGTGTCTCGCTCTACCTGTGTTGGAACATCGGCACATTGATCGGAGCGCTGGCCGGATCAGCGATCGATCCGCGAGCGTTCGGCCTCGACGCGGCGTTTCCGGCTGGGTTCGTGGCGATGCTGTGGCCGACGGTGCGAACGTTGCGCGGACGGCTCGCCGCAGCTCTTGGCGCCCTGATCTGTTTGAGCCTGATCCCGTTCACGCCCATCGGCGTACCGATCCTGTGTGCGTCACTCGCGATGCTCGTCGGACTTCCCGCCCAGCGAGCTGCGACATGAGTTGGTGGTTGGTGATCGCACTCGCCGCAGGCGCGTACGGGTTCAAAGCGCTTGGACTGGTCGTGCTCGGCGGAAGGACGCTTCCCGACCGGACCCTGCGGTGTCTGGCATTGATTCCTGCAGCGCTGGTCGCCGCGCTTGTCGTGAAAGACACGTTCAGCGTTGGCCAGCATCTGCAACTCGATGCGCGCGCAGCAGGTGTCGGCGTTGCGGTGCTCGCTGCCTGGCGGAGGTTGCCGCTGATCGTCGTGATCGTGCTGGGCGCCGGTGTCACCGCGCTGGTCCGTGCCTTCGGGTGAAGCTGGTCAGGCGTTGAAGCAGGTCAGGCGTTGACCGAGATGTTCCGCAACTGTTCGGCCGCCGCCTCGGGCGGGACGATGTTGATCAGCACACCGGTACCGCGCTCGAACCCAGCAGTGGTGACCAGCTTCGGCCAGAGATGCACGTGCCAGTGGAACTCGCCTGAGTAGTGGTGCGGTGCCGTATGGAACACGAGGTTGTACGACAGGTCGCCGAGTGCGGCACGCAATTGCGTGAGCGAGTCACGGATGGCGATACCAACAGCAGACAGCGTGGAGTCGGCGCTATCGGTGATGTGTAGATCGTGATTGCGCGGGATGATCAACAGTTCGAACGGCGAACCGCTCCAGTACGGGCAGACGCAGACGACGTCGTCGTTGGCGAACAACACGCGCTTACCGTCGACGAGTTCGGCCTCGACGGTGGCGCACAAGATACAACCGCCTTCGAATCGGCTGAATGCACGCTGTTCATCGAGGATTTCGCCGGGAACGAAGGGCAGGCCGAGAATCTGGCCATGGGGGTGTGCCAGCGACGCGCCGGCTTCTCGTCCATGGTTGATGATGGCCTGCGTGTACCGAATGTTCGGTGTATCGGCGTGCTGCTGGAAACGGTGTTTCAACATGAGCATCAGGTCGGAGGCATCGGCCTCGCTGAGCGACTCGCTGCCGCCATCATGATCTGGCGTGATGATGAACACCTCGTGGATGCCGCTGGCCTCGGCCTCGACGTGTACCGGGCCGAGGTGGTGTACCGCGAACGGTTCGGTGCCGTCGAACGCTGGGAACAGGTTGGGTACCACCCGCATCCGCCAGTGTCCGCCCGCATCGAGGGTTTCGATTGCTGGCGGGCTGGCTTCTTCGTGACCGGGGCAGAACGGGCAGGGACGATCCGGATCGGCTTCGACATCGACCAAGCGTGGCGCGAAATCGGTGGGCCGTTCGGCGCGTTCGGCGACGATGGTCACCCACCGTCCGGTGAGGGGGTTCAAACGTAACTGGCTCACAACACCCACCACCTTACGACGCGCGTCCGCCCGATGTCGGGACGTGTCACGCATTTCACGTCGACTTCTCCGAATCGGTCGCGAACGTTGCGGTTCGTGATCCGGGTTGCTCAGTCATTCCCGGTACATATGCACTGACATGGCGCTCGCTGTCGGCCGTGAACGGGCGACCGTCGAAGTCGCCCCACCGGTCGCGTACCACCAGATTTGATCGTTCGGCCATCGCATCGAGTTCGTCAGGACTCGACCAGCGAATCGCCCAGGGGCGCAGTCGCACGCCTCCAGCATCGGTCAATTCGATGTAGTGACCTTCGGCCGTTTGATCGTTGGCATCGTGGATGCTGGCGGTGAGGACCACGCGATCGGCGGTCATCGACCGCACCGCTACCTGTGATCCGGTATGGGGAACGGGTACGAACGCCTCGACCACGAAACTGCCCGTCGGGGTGAGCCGTTCGGCCACCGAACGAAAACAAGCCTCCTGACGATCGGCAGTGAGCAGTCCAAAGAGCGTGTTGTAGGCAACGAGCACTACGTCGAACTTACCATCGGGCAGATCGTCGACCATGTCACCTTTCACCGCCGTAACTGTCCCGTTCGGGTCTCCCGATGCCAGTCTTTGCAGCATTTCGTCGCTGCTGTCGATGCCGGTGACCGACATACCTGCGGCAGCCAGCGGGAGCGCCAGGCGACCCGTTCCGACCCCCAACTCGAGCACCGCGCCACCAGCTGCGAGCCGGGTGATGGCGGCCACGGTGGCGTCGATATTGCTGACGTCGCGGTACCAGTCGTCGTAGACATCAGCGAACGCATCGCCATAACTGGAAGAGGTGTACCCGCGCATGTCTCCAGTATCGACCAGAATGCTGGTCGATGGGTGCCTTGGACGATATGGGATCCGGCGCGGCTCGTGCTGGCGCGGAGCAGTCGGAGACCGTTCGCAGGGTCGCAGGCCTGGCAACCGCGCTGAGATCCGGTCGGTAGCGTGGTGTCTATGCCGAGCGACCTCGTCTACCTCGATCATGCGGCCACAACGCCCATGCGTCGCGAAGCGATCGAGGCGATGCTGCCCCACCTCGACCAGTCGTATGCCAATCCGTCAGGCTCACACCGGTTCGCGCGTCAGGCGCGTCAGGCCCTCGACGATGCCCGCGAGGTGATCGCCACGGTGATCGGGTGCCTACCGGGCGACGTGGTGTTCACCGCCGGCGGCACGGAGGCGGACAACACCGCTGTGCTTGGCGCTGTGCAGCTTCGGGGAGGAACGGCCGTGTGCTCCGCGGTTGAGCATCATGCTGTACTGCACGCAGTGGAGCATGTTGCCGGCGTGGTCGTCGGCACCGATGCCAGCGGGCGAATCGACCAGTCCAGGTTGTCAGCCACCCTCGAGGCAAGCGGGCCTGACATCTCGGTCGTGTCTGTGATGGCGGTCAACAACGAAGTCGGTTCGGTCACCGACGTTGCACAAGTGGCCGCTCTCGTCCGCCGGCTGGCCCCGGGCGCATTGGTACATACCGATGCGGTACAGGCTGCGAACTGGCTCGACCTTCGCCTCCTCATGCCGCACGTCGATTTGTTGTCGCTGTCGGCGCACAAGTTCGCAGGGCCGAAGGGAGTCGGCGTACTCGTCATCCGCGAAGGCGTAACGGTCTCTCCGCTGTTGATCGGCGGCGGCCAAGAACGCGAGCGCCGTAGCGGCACGCAGAACGTCGCCGGTGCCGTAGCCATGGCCGAGGCACTACGTCTTGCCGATCTCGAACGCGACAGTGAGCAGGATCGCATCGGGGTGCTGCGCGACCGCCTCGTCGACCGCCTGGTCGACGAGGTGCCACACCTGCGCGAGACCGTCGCACGCGAGCACAAGGTGGCCGGTTCGGCCCATGTGTGCATCCGCGACGTCGAGAACGAGGCGTTGCTGTACCTGCTCGACGAAGCAGCGGTCTGTGCAAGCGCTGCCTCTGCGTGTGCCGCAGGCGCGATGGAACCGTCGCATGTGCTTGCTGCGATGGGCGTGGAGCGTGAGTGGGCCGGCGGCGCATTGCGGCTCACACTCGGCCGCACGACCACACGGGCAGATGTCGACCGTGCCGCTGAGGTCGTCATTGCAGCGGTCAAACGGATTCGCGCACATATCGGCGCACGACCATGAATCGGCGCACGACCATGAATCGGTGCACGACCCTGAATCGGTGCACGACCCTGAATCGGTGCACGACATGAAGGTGTTGTGCGCGATGAGTGGTGGCGTCGATTCGTCGGTGGCCGCCTCCGAGTTGCTCGCCGCCGGCCATGAGGTCGTAGGTGTCACGATGCGGTTGTGGGGCGGCCAGAGCGACACCGGGTGCTGCTCCATCGCCGATGTCGACGATGCTCGCCGCGTAGCGCAGCAACTCGGCATCGACCATCTGGTGTTCAACTTCACCGAAGACTTCGATACGCATGTGGTCGACCCGTACGTACGAGCCCACCAGCAGGGAACCACCCCGAACCCGTGTATCGAATGCAATCGGCACCTCAAGTTCGCCCGGCTGAGCGAGCGTGCCGACCTGCTTGGGTTCGATGCAGTCGCCACGGGTCATCACGCGCGTGTGATCGAAGTCGATGGTGCCCACTACGTGGCCAGAGGTGCCGATACCGAAAAGGACCAGAGCTACGTCGTGCATATGCTGACGCAGCGCGAACTGGCGCGCACGCTGTTTCCCGTCGGTCACCTCACCAAGACTGTGGTGCGAGCGTTGGCGTCGGCAGCCGGTCTGCGGACGGCCTCGAAGCCCGATAGTCAGGATGTCTGCTTCATCACCCACACCGGCGGCCGCGCCCAGTTCCTCGGCGACCGCATCCCTTTCCGGCGCGGTGATGTAGTCGATCTCGACGGCAACAGACTCGCCGGAATCGAATCGGTCGAGCTGGTCACCATCGGTCAGCGGCGAGGTATCGGCCTACCCGGTGGCGGCCCGAAGCGGTATGTCGTGGATGTTGACACCGAACGCGCGGTGGTGGTCGTCGGCACCGATGAAGATCTGTTCGACACCGAGGTACACCTCGACGCGATGACATGGGCTGTACCAGCCGCCGGACCGTCGGTGCCACGAGCCGTGTTGGTGCAGTGCAGCGCACACGGTGCAGCGCGTTCGGCCATATACGCAGCCGGGATGTACGCAGACGGTGTCATCCGGTGGGATGAGCCGCAGCGTCGGATTGCCCCGGGCCAAAGCGTCGTGCTGTACGACCCCACCGATACCTATGTGCTCGGCGGCGGCATCGCCAGGCGTGTCCTGCCGAGTGTCGTGGTTCGTTCAACCGACGGGTAGCCCGCGGGCGGCCGCTTCGGCCAGAAACCTACCCGGTCGGGTAGGTGCGACGAGCACGGCTCGTACATGCAAGGCGGTGCCGGTCGGCAGCGCCCGACTGGCGGCCAGTACGACCGTTGGCATGTCGGTCAGCGCGATCTCGATGGCATTGCCACCTGCCGGACCGGTGAGGTCCGCGGCCTCGGTGTCGGCCAGCGCAAGCCCGATGCCGGCCACTGTTGTCTTCGCGAACATTGCGGTCTCGACGAGCACGAGGTGGTCGTGGATCACCACCCCTGCCGGTACGAGTACCAACCACCGCTTCGCGAGCCGGTGATAGCGGCGACCCAGAAACCATCCGAATACCGCTGCGCTCGCCGTGATCGCGGTCCCGCCGATCCACGACGCGCTAGCGAGCAGCAGTGGCCCGGAAACCGTCATGGCGCAGAGAAGGCACCACGAGATCGCGATCGGCAGGAGAAACGGTGCCGGAGCACGCAGGACGAATCGGCGCTCGTCACCGTACGCCGATGCCTGGGTACAGGCTTGTCCAAACTCGCCGCTGAACACGAAGGCAGTAGCCGCCGTCGCAAGCGCCGCACAGACGATCGCGGCGATCGCCGCGCCTTGATTCGCAACAACGATCCCAGCCACGATCATTGCGCCTGGTGCGATCGTACGAATCACCGTGAGGGCGATCGCGGAGGGAACCACCAAGGCGACTGCTGCGACGCCCCACAACGCCCACAGTGCAATGGTGGCGGTCAACTGAACTGCCCGGGCGCGGGTGTGGAGAGCATCGCCGACCGCTGCGCCGCCGAGCACCGCGAGTAACAACCACGTCACTCGGGCACCCCATACGGCAATGGTGGTCGGCCAATCGACGATCCGGTTCGCTAGAACCGTCGTCGCGGCGTTCTTGGTTGAAACGGACACGCCGGAAAGGGTATCCAGGCCCGTCGCCGTTCGATCTCTCCTGAGTACAGGCACCCACCCACTTCGCCGCAGTGGTCCCCATGGTGTAACGATGTGTGGTCATCGACTGAACCGAGTGAGCATGGGCGACGGACGTTCATCGCAAACAATGTCGCAAGGAAGGGAGGAAGCGAATGAACCCGACCAAGCTGTGTAAGGGAATGGCCACTGGTATCGGCGGCCTTCCTCACCGCGATGGCGATGCAGCGGCCCGGTTCGTGCTCGACCAACTGGCGCTTCCAGCCATTCCGACGCTGCCGCGCCGTTCACCTGCCGAAGGCATCATCGCTCAGGCCTTGGTCGGGATCTCGGGGGTCACGGTCGGCCAGTACGGCGCCATTGCTGTCGATGCGCGTCGAGTCGACCCCACCGAGCCAGTCGTCACCGACCTTTCGCATGATGCGTTTGGCGGGTTCCGGTCGTTCCTCACCGCGGCACCCGGCCGAGTGACGATGGTCAAGTGGCAGTTCGTTGGGCCGGTCACGCTCGGCATGGCGCTCGCGCGCGCCGGCGTGCCGACTCACATCGCCTTCGATGTTGCGGTTCGGGCCGTCCGTAGCCACGTGCAGTATCTCCTCGACGCCGTCGACGCTGCGCTGCCCGGTTGTGAGCAGGTCGTCTTCATCGATGAGCCGCTGGTCGGCGAGATGGCCGAACCTGGTTTCCCGTTGGCACCTGACACAGCGATCGACCTGATCTCGGCGGCGTTAGCCGTGATCGAGCCGAGAGCGGTGTCGGGACTGCACTGCTGTGCTGATGCCGATTGGGCTTCGTTGTTGGCCGCAGGTCCTCAGGTGCTCGCCATCCCGGTTGCAGCGTCGGTGGCCCAAGGCGCCGGGTATCTGCATCAATTCCTCGCACGAGGTGGGGTGATCGCATGGGGTGCGGTGCCCACCTTAGGCCCGGTACCAGTTGCGGCCGATCGGCCTTGGAGGCACCTGAGCGAGTTGTGGTGCCAACTCGTGCAACGCGGGTGCGATCAGATGCAACTCCGCCAGCAGTGCATGATCACCCCGGAATGCGGGCTCGGATCCCACTCGCAGCAGGTAGCCGAACGTGTCCACCGCATCGCAGCGGATGTCGGACGCCGGGTTCACGACCAGGCAAGCGCGGCGCGGTTCGTCCTCGGAGCATAGAGTCTGCCACCGTGACGGAACCGGGTACTACAGCTGGCCAAGCCGCCGAACTCGCTCGCCTGATCCGCTATCACAACGAGCGCTATCACGCCCTCGATGCACCCGAGATCAGCGACGCTGATTACGACGCGCTGGTGCGCGAACTGAAGGCGCTAGAGGCGCGCCATCCAGAAGTGGTCACCGACGATTCACCCACGCAGGGCGTGGGCGCCGCCATCGTGGGGGCTACGTTTTCATCGGTCACGCACCGTGTCTCGATGACCAGCCTGGACAACGCGATGGATGCGGCTGAACTGCAAGCGTGGGGCGACCGCGTCAAGCGGGGTCTGAGCGATACGACCCGTGCGGCACCCATCGCCGCGTCGTATGTGTGCGAGTTGAAGATCGATGGGCTGGCGATGAGCCTGCGTTACGAGCAGGGTCGTCTCATGCAGGCCGCCACTCGTGGCGACGGGAAGGTAGGCGAAGATGTCACGGCCAATGTGGCCACTATCGCCGTCGTACCGAAGCGGCTTCGCGCTGGGGCTCCTGAAGTGCTCGAGGTGCGCGGTGAGGTCTACCTGCCGATTGACGCCTTCGAACGGTTGCGCGCCGCAAAGGAGGCCGAGAATCTGGAGCGTGTTGCGGCCGGTCGCAAGCCCGAACCTGTTCCTGTGAATCCGCGCAACGCAGGTGCCGGGAGCCTGCGGCAGAAAGATCCGCGGATCACGGCGCAACGCGAGCTGGCCTTCTGGAGTTATCAACTCGGCGAAGTCGTCGGTGGGCCCGCATTCGCGTCGCACCACGACACGCTCGAGTTCCTCGCATCGATCGGTTTTCCGGTCAATCCCGAGATCCGCGCGCTAGCGACCCTGGATGAGGTTTACCAGTACTGCGCGCATTGGCAGCAACACCGTCACGACCTGCCCTACGAGATCGACGGCGTGGTGGTAAAAGTCGACGACCTGGACCAACGTGAGCGACTCGGCTTCACGTCGCGCGCACCCCGGTGGGCCGTGGCGTTCAAGTTCCCACCCGAGGAACGCACCACCATTCTGCGTGGCATCCAAGTCTCCATCGGCCGAACCGGTCGGGCCACCCCGTTCGCCGTGCTCGAGCCGGTGTTCGTCGGGGGATCAACAGTGGGGATGGCCACACTGCACAATCAAGACCAGGTGAAGCGGAAAGATGTGCGCCCGGGCGACACGGTCATCGTCCGCAAAGCCGGCGATGTGATTCCCGAGGTAGTCGGGCCGATCCTGTCCGTGCGACCCGCAGAAAGCGAACCGTGGGAGTTTCCGATGATCTGCCCCTGCCCGCTGAGGACGCAACTGGTGCGCTCGGAGGGCGAAGCCGACACGCGGTGCGTCGAGCCAGGGTGCCCTTTTCAGCGCGATCAGCGGATCATCTACTGGGCATCGCGTGGTGCGATGGACATCGAAGGGCTGGGCGATCGCACCGTGTTCCAGCTCAGCGATGCGGGACTGGTTGAGGATCCGGCCGATATTTACACGCTCACGGTTGAGCAATTGCTTTCGCTAGAGGGCTTCGCCGCGATGAGCGCAGAGAAGTTGGTGGCTTCGATCGCTGCATCGAAGAGCCAGCCGCTGCCTCGGTTGCTCACCGCACTCGGGGCCAAGGGCCTCGGCCCGTCGGCGTCCGAAGGGATCAGTCGCGCGTTCGGCAACCTCGATGCGGTGATGGCCGCATCAGAGGCCGATCTCGCAACCACAGAGGGTGTCGGGCCGATCATCGCTGCATCGATCAAGCGATGGTTTTCCGTGCCGGCACATCGCGAAATGATCGATAAACTGCGCGCTGCCGGGGTGGAGTTCGGCAATGTTGTGGTCAGCCGTCTGCCACAGGTGCTGGTCGGCAAAGCAGTGGTCGTCACGGGCTCACTGAACGGGTTCACCCGCGAACAAGCCGAACAGGCCATCAAAGACCGTGGTGGGAAGAGTCCCGGCAGTGTGAGCGCGAAGACATATGCGGTGGTGCTCGGGGCTGATCCTGGTGCTGGCAAGGTGACGAAAGCAGCAGACTTGGGTATCCCCACGTTGGACGAGGGCGGGTTCGTCGCACTTCTCGACTCTGGTGAATTGTCGAGCGCTTCAAGCCCGCAGTGACGAGGCGGCGGCGCTACACGACCGTGAAGGTCCAGGTATACGAGCGAGCCCGGGTGCGACCCTCAAGGGCCTTCCAATAGATCACCTCGGCGGTGTTGATGCCTGTGTCGAACGTCTCGACCGGTCCCCCCTCGACTGGGGTGTAGGTGATGGTGTTGTTGCCCGGCTCCAAGACGGCAGCAGGCGGCAGCGCTACCTGATCGCCCGGCTTCGGCAGGACGCCGGCACCCGATCCATCGAGATTGACCAACGGCAGTTCAACACCGTTGAGGACCAGCACCGCGTCGTAGCCCGCCTTGAGGTCGACGAATACCGAGGCTTGCTGCAGCACCTGAGCGGCACCACGAATTGGATCGACCGACTCGATGGCGACGGGGAGTTGCTGCTGATCGCGCCCGGTGACCGATCGAGAAACGCCGAGCACCACCAGGACAATGCCACATGAAATGACGAAGCTCGCGAGTAGTAGTTTCATGTCGGGTCGCTTGCGAGGCACGTGGCAGTCTCTCCTGCCGGGGCCGGATTTCCACCGCAAGATCGTCGATCGCGAGCCGCTGTGCGGGAACCCCGGCTGTGGTACTAGCGTTTCCGGTCTGATGACGAGCAACGACACGTCCTCCACTGACCGAGTGCTGGCAGGTAGATACCGACTCGACGGGCGCCGTGGCGCCGGTATCGACGTCGCTGTGTTCGATGCGTACGATCTCGGCCTCGATCGTCGGGTGCTGGTCAAGATCATCCATCCCGACCTGTGTGCCGCTGCCGGGTTCGAGGAAAGCTTTCGGTCCAGCATCCAGCGCGCCGCTTCCATCGATCATCCCAATGTCGGTCGTATTCTCGACTGGGGCGGTGCCCAGTGGAGCGGGCGCTCGGTGCAGTTCGTGGTCACCGACGTACTTACCGGCGGAAGCCTGCGCGACCTGCTCGATCGGGGCAGGGTGCTGTCGCCGTCGCAAGTCATCATGGTGGGTGTCGATGCATGTCGCGGCCTCGATGTCGCGCATCGTCTCGGGGTCGTCCACGGTGATATTCGTCCCGCAACGCTCGCGTTCGGTGGCGATGGACGACTGCGGGTGATCGACCTCGGTCTCAGTCGCGTGGTGTCAGAACCGTTGTGGGCCCATCCGTCGGGTATCAGCATCGAACGTGCTCGCTACGCATCACCCGAGCAGGCGGCCGGTGCGCCGGTCGAAGCCAAGAGCGATGTGTACTCGCTGTGTCTGGCGTTGCTCGAAGCAGTCACCGGCCTGCTGCCGTTCGTGGGCGACTCCACCGTGGCCACGCTCGCCAACCGTATCGACAAGCTGATGCCCGTCTCAGCCGATCTTGGCCCGCTCGCTTCGGTGCTCGAGCGGGCCGGACGTCCCCACGCCGAAGGCCGCTCCACCGCCGCCGAGTTCGGACGAGCGCTCGTGGCTGCAGCCGAGAAACTGCCCCGCCCTGCGCCGCTGGCGCTCGCAGGCGTCGGGCTGTTCGCCGACGCCGCCGGCGCTGCTGGTGGCATTGCCACAGACCGCGATCCGCAGTTCGCCGGGCAGCAGCCTGCTGGCGCGACCTCACCTCCGCTCTCACCGCCCCCGGTTGCGGTGTCGGCACAGCCTCCGCCTCCTCCGCCTCCTCCTTCACCTTCACCTTCACCTTCACCTTCACCTTCACCGTCACCTTCACCGTCGCCGTCGCCGCCGCCCCCGCCGGCCGTCTCGCCAGCACCCGTCTCGCCAGCACCCGTCTTGCAGCAGGCGACCGAGACTCAGGCGGGCCAGGTGATGTTCACGGCGGTGGCCGAAACTGACGTTGTTCCACCGCCTCCGCAGCCCGATCACTCGGCACCGATTCTTCGCGAGCGGCGATCGCGGCGCAAATTGTTCGCCGTGTTGGCAGTGGTCTTGCTCGCTGCTGGTCTCGGTGGTGGTACTGCCTGGTGGTTCCTTCGCGACAACACCCATCTGGTGCCAAACCTCCTCGGGCTCGAGCAGGGCCAGGCAGTCAACCAGGTAAGCGCATTCGGCTGGACCACCACCGTTTCCGACGAAGCCAGCGACGTTGTTGCAGCCGGCACGGTCATCCGTACCGACCCCGTTGCTGGCACCTCGTTGGGCGAGGGATCTGCGTTCACCATCATCGCCAGCCGAGGCCCCGCCCCGCGGGCGCTTCCCGAACTCATCGGGGCAACGGTCGAGCAGGCCACGATCACCCTGCAGGGCCTGGGGTTGGTCCTGCAAGTCGGGAACCAGATCAATGACGAGACCGTACCTCCAGGTGTGATTATTTCGTGGTCGGTGCCCGATCAGCCGGGTCTCGCCGCCGGAGCCACGGTCATGCCCGGTGTCACGGTCGTGGCCATCGTGTCGGGCGGCCCGGCCCTACGGGTCATCCCCGACCTCACCGGCGTGTCGCTGGCTGACGCCACGGTGCAACTACAGAACCTGGGGTTGGTCATCGCTCAACTGCCCGATGAGTTCAACCCAACAGTGCCGGTCGGAAGCATTACGCGCCAAGACCCGGTCGCTGGGTCCGAGATCGCGCGCGCTGGCACCGTCAGTATCGTGGTGTCGAAGGGACCCGATCTGGTGGTCGTGCCTCCGCTGGCGGCGCTCACTGTGCAACAAACCACCGACGCACTCGTCGCCGCCGGTCTGACGCTCGGCACCGTGAAGGGTGATCCAACCGGTTTCGCCGTACTCGCGGAGGTGGATGGACAGGCCATCGGAGCGGGCATCACGTTGCCCCGCGGCACGGCGATCGACGTTACGTTCGAGGTGCCTCCGCCGCCCACCACCACGATCGACCCGGCCTCGACCAGCACGATCGATCCGGCCGCAGCCACCACCACCGTAGTCCCCGCCTGAGCCCGCAACGCTGGGGGTCAACCCTCAATACTTCCCGCGCGCCACATGCTGAGTAGCGTCAGCGTTTGACGGCCGAACGACAGGGGAATTGATCATGGGAACACTCGACGGACGCGTCGCCATCATCACCGGCGCAGGTCGTGGCATCGGACGAGAGCACGCACTGTTTTTTGCCAACGAGGGGGCCAAGGTGGTCGTCAACGATCTCGGCGGTGCCAACGACGGTTCGGGGGCCGATATCTCACCCGCACAGCAGGTGGTCGACGAGATCAGAGAGGCCGGCGGCGAAGCCGTGGTCAACGGCGACAACGTTGCCGATTGGCAAGGTGCCCAACGGCTGGTCAACAGCGCGATCGAAGCGTTCGGCGATCTCGACATCTTGGTCAACAACGCCGGAATTCTGCGCGACCGGGTACTCGTCAACATGACCGAGGAAGAGTGGGATGCGGTCATCGCAGTGCATCTCAAAGGACACTTCGCGCCATCGAGGTGGGCAGCCGCCTACTGGCGAGAGCAGCACAAGGCGGGCGTCACCAAAGCGCGCAACATCGTGCACACGTCGTCCACGTCGGGCCTGTTCGCGAACCCCGGTCAGGCCAACTATGGCGCCGCAAAGACCGGCATCGCCACGTTCAGCCAGATCATCGCAAAGGAACTGATCCGCTACAACGTGAAGAGCAACACGATTGCGCCGGGGGCACGTACGCGACTCACACTCGCTACGCCAGGACTCGAAAACATCATGAAGCCGGTGGAAGGTTCCTTCGACCAATGGGACCCGGCCAACATCTCACCGCTCGTTGCCTACCTTTCGACCGCCGACTGTGCCTTCACCGGCGAGACGTTCTTGGTGCAAGGCGGCAACGTCACGATGATCGAAAGCTGGGCCCGTGGCGCCGGCGTTGACAGCGACGCAAAGTGGGCCGTCACCGACCTTGCCGCAGCGCTTGCGCCCCTCGCTCGCAAGTCGTAGTGCCCGGCAGCACGTCGACGCACGAGAGGTCGACGTCAGAGAACGTCCACTCCCGAGCCGACCGAACGCTCTCGTTCGATGCAGGCGGCGTCGATGAGCTCGGCGTCATTCCTTGGCCAATTCTGCTGCGCAGAACGTTGGCCCGCCGCGTTGGGCTCGACCCGCGGTGGGCGGTGCTCTGGGTCGTGCTCGGTGGGCTGTTCACGGTCAGCTTCACCATCACGATCCTCGTCGTGTCGCTGGAACGGATCGCCACCGATCTGCACAGCTCGACCAACGTCATCACCTGGGCACTTACCGGGCCGATGTTGGCCTTCGGTGTGGTCGGTCCCGCATTCGGCAAGGCAGGCGACCTGTGGGGTCACAAACGGGTGTTCGTGCTCGGCCTCACGTTCGCCGGAATCTTCGCAGGACTGACCGCCGTGGCGTGGAACGCGCCATCGATGATCGCATTTCGGATTCTGTCAGCAGCATCCGGTTCGGCGTGCGGCCCATCGGCGATGGCGTACATCAACCGGATGTTCGAGCCTGAGGAGCGGGTGAGGCCACTCGGCTACTGGAGTTTCGTGACGGCGGGCGCACCGGTGTTGGGTGTGGTGGCGGGCGGCCCGCTGGTGCAGCACGTCGGCTGGAGGATCATCTTCATCGTGCAGGCGCCACTGTGTCTGATCGGCGCCGTGATGGCGGTGTGGCTGCTGCCCGGCACAGACCGCTTGAAGGGTGCCAAATTCGACGTGAAGGGATCGCTCGCGCTCGGACTGGGGGCGACCTTGCTGCTCGCCGGGATCAGTCAGGGTCCGAGGTGGGGCTGGGCGAGTACCGCGTCGTTAGCGTGTTTCGTCGGGGGAGTACTCAGTCTTGTTGCGTTCGTCTCGATCGAGCGGCGAACCTCAGACCCTCTGATCGTCTTGGCGTGGCTTCGAACGCGCAATGTCGCGTGGCCGGTGTTGAGCCAGTCGTTGAGCAACTTCGCCTACATGGGCGGCTTCATCCTGGCGCCGCGGATGCTGCAGAAGGGCCTCGAGTTGTCCGAGGGCACCACAGGACTACTCACCATTTTTCGTCCGCTGACCTTTTCGCTGATTGCCCCGCTCGCCGGTTTGATCACCATCCGAGTCGGCGAACGCGTCTCGGGCGTGGTCGGAGCCGGTGGCGTCGTGGCATCGATGGTGTGTTGGGCGGCAGTGGGCAGCACGACCCCGTTGTGGTTCATCGCCATTGCGCTCGCGCTGTCGGGCGCAGGTCTTGGGATTGCATTTCCGGCGCTCACCTCGCTCACGGCCAACGCCGTCGCGCAGCAAGACCTTGGAGTGGTCGGCGCGATGCAGCAGTTGATGAGTCAGATGGGTGCGGTGACCGGCTCGGTTGTGCTGGCCACGATCAGCGCATCGGGCGGTCCGGGCAACCTCACCCCCTACAGCCACGCATTCATGGTCGCAGGAGTGGTCGCCGCGTTTGCCTGTGCTGCAGCCTGGTTCGTCCGCTCGACGCCTAGGAGCGTGGGTCAGTTACGGTGAAGTTGGCCGGAGCGTTCGACTGCTGTATGCGCCAGCCCAACGCCAAAGATCGGGTGGTGCGACGTGGAGTCGCGAAGTGCAGAACGAGACGGCACTTTCGCGCGTTGTGTACGTCACTTCGCCCGTGGCTGCACATCGGCACGCCAGCCCTGCGCACGCCACATCGAGCCGGTCTTCGGACAGATCGACACCGTCCAAGGCGGCAAACAGGTCCTACTCCGAGGCGAACAAGCAGCCGCATCCGAATCGCGGCTGATCGCCGCGTGCCGCAACCTCCGCAAACTCTTCAACCACACCACAAGATCCCGACCAGCATCCGCCTGAAGCCCCGCTAACAGGTTGCCAGCGGGCCGCGAACACGGTCCACACAACCCCGAAACGCACAACACCAGCCATCAAACCCGCCCACACAAGCCGCAAAGCACCCCATCACAACCAACTCCACCATTACCGACCCACGCTCCTAGGCAGTGATGTCTTTGATCTCGGCGGCGATGGTCTTGGCCACTTCGTCCTGCGGCATCGCGGTCTGCATCGCCATCATCTTCATCATGTCGCCTTGCACTTTGATCTTGCCCGACATGAACGCCTGCATGCCAGCGGCCTGATCTTGGTCGACGAACAGTTTGCGGGCCGTGTCGTAGTCCACGGTGACGGTGAGGTCGGACACTTCGAGCTCGCCCAACTCCATCACGACGTTGCCCGACGACGTGTCGATGTAGCTCTTGAGCACGTTGGACTCCGACACATGGCCCGGTACGTCGGTGATGACTTGGTTCATCTTGATGCTGGTGGTGACCTTGGTGCTCTGGTCGGCGTACTTGGTACGAATGGTCCGTGCGGCTTCTATCCAACCGGGCGACAAGAACGGGTGTGACATTGGATCCTCCGTAGGCAGTGGCAACACGAGTGACACTACTCGGGATGGTCATCGGACCGCATTCCCGGATGGGCGCGGTGCCACAGGTAGGCCACGCGGACCGCCAGCGCCTGGCGAATCTCAGGCCCGACGTCTTCGGCGAACTCGTCGCGGTAGGTGGCGTCGGTGGACAACACGACCGTGAAGTACATCCCCGTGAACGCGCCGAGAAAGCCCGCCACACGAAGGAGCGGTTCGGTGATCACCAGTGTTCGGCCACCAAAGTGCCAGGTGAGTAACACATGCACATCGTGCAGCCCGGTCCACAAAGCGGCGGTCGTCTCCGAGATCGCCAAGAGGCCGAAGACGACGTAGAAGGCGCTCAGCAACAACGATACGAATGTGATCTGCAGCGACTGGCTGAAGACTGCGACCATGGCCACATTGAGTCGCTGGCGGCGAGACAACGGCGCCGCTGCGGGGACGCCGTCCTCCGGCAGGCCGACAATATCGCTGGCCGGGGTGTCGGCCACCAGCGCTTGGACGGTGGCCCAGTCGTCGAACGTGGACAAGCCGCGGGTGAGCATGGGTATTCGTGACAGTACGAACACCGTGCCGAGCAGGAAGAAGATCGACAAGGTCAGGGGATAGACCGGACCGACCGAGGTGCCGGCCACTTGCCAGATCTCGGTGCTCATGAAGATGAACGCGGTGAACAACAACAGCAGAGGTAGCGCTCGAGCTACCAATCCGAGTAGCGACCCGAACTGGGCGGCGCTTCGGCGGATCGCCCAACCGAGCAGTGCGAACACTGCATAGCTGGTGAGCACGAAGATGATCGCCAGAATGATGAGCCCTTCGATGATGGACTTGGCCACATCGCCCCATTGCGTGAAGATTGCCGATGGCACGGCCGGCCCGATGACGAACGTCGCCAACTCCGGAACACCGATCACGTCGGGTCGGGCGAAGAACGATCGACGGCGGGCAACGTTGGTGATGGCCCATCCAGCGGCCAGGACGAGGGCCACGGCAGCGGAAGCGAGCAGATTCTTGCGGAGGGACCAGTGCTGGAGATCGAGCGCGTTGAACCCGCCGGCGATGTAGGCGATGAGCAATAGCGGGCTGCTCCGGGTCCAGATGTCGGTGGTCGGCGCGTACCCATCGATGAAATGCGGGACGCCACGGCGGATCAGCCAACGTTTGATGTCATCCGAGTGGTCCTCCACGTCGCGACACTATGCGACTGGATGACGGGCGACTGGATGACGGGCGACTGGATGGAACAATTCGGGTGAATGAAATGTTCAGGGCGTTTCCGATGCGGTCGCCGTCAGATAACGATGAAGGTAGTGGCACGAATCCTTGTTACCGAAGAGATCGCCGATGGCGGACTAGACCGCCTCCGTGCGGCTGGCCACGAGGTCGATGTGCAACTCGACCTCACGCAGTTGTTCACCCACGTCGTCGGTGCCCATGCACTCATCATCCGTTCCGCTACCCAGGTCACGGCCGAATTGCTCGACGTGGCAACCGAGTTGATGGTGGTCGGGCGTGCGGGGATCGGGCTCGACAACGTCGATGTGCCCGCTGCCACCAGGCGTGGCGTGATGGTCGTCAATGCGCCACAGAGCAACATCGTGTCAGCTGCCGAGCACACGATGGCGCTGCTCCTGGCCCAGGCGCGCAATGTTCCCCAAGCGCATGCTGCGCTCAAAGCCGGCCGGTGGGAACGCACCCGGTGGGAAGGTGTCGAGCTCGCCGACAAGACCCTCGGCATCGTTGGCCTTGGTCGTATCGGCAAACTGGTCGCCGACCGGGCGAAGGCGTTCGGCATGCGACTCGTGGCCTACGATCCGTTCATCTCGGTCGAACGTGCTCGCCAGATGGGTGTCGAGCTGGTCAGCCTCGACCAGCTCGTCCTCGAAGCGGACTTCCTCACTGTGCATCTGCCGAAGACCAAAGAGACGACAGGTCTCATCGGCCGCGACCTGCTCCTGAAGGCAAAGCCCAGCCTGCGGGTCATCAACGTCGCCCGCGGTGGCATCGTCGACGAGCAGGCGTTGGCCGACGCGATTCGCGATGGTGTGATTGCGGGCGCAGCAATCGACGTGTTTGCAACGGAGCCCACCACCGAATCACCGCTGTTCGGCCTCGACAGCGTGGTGGTTACCCCACACCTCGGTGCGTCAACGCGTGAGGCCCAGGACAAAGCCGGCGAGACCATTGCCGACATGGTCCAGCTCGCCCTCGCAGGCGATTTTGTTCCCTTCGCCGTCAACGTCGATGCGGCCGAGGCCAACGAGACCCTGCGCCCGTACCTACCGCTTGCGGAGCGCCTCGGGCGATTGTTCTCGTCACTCGTCGGACGTTCGCCGTCGGTGCTCGAGATCTGTACCGAAGGCGACATCGCCGGGTACGACACGCGCATCGTGGCGCTCGCTGCGTTGAAGGGCTTCTTCGGTGCGATCAGCGAGGAACCCGTCACGTACGTGAATGCGCCTCAACAGGCCAAAGACCGCGGAGTCGAGGTGCGCGAGACCAGTAGCGCCACTGCCGCCGACTTCGTCAACGTACTCACCATCCGTGGCGGTGGACGGTCGATTTCGGGTGCGATGGTCGGCCGGCGCGGCGAACAACGGATCATCGAAATCGACGATCACCATTTCGACGTGCCGCCAGCAGATCACATGCTCATGGTCAAGAACGACGACCGGCCAGGCGTCATCGGCCTGGTGGGCACGTTGCTCGGTGACGCCGGTGTCAACATCGCCGACATGGACGTCGGTCGCGCCGACGAACCCGGTACGGCGGTCATGTTGATCGCACCAACCGACGTCGTGCCAGAGGCGGTCATCGAGGCACTCCGCCGTGCGCCCGGCATCATCAGTGTCGACGCCCTCGTCGGCTGAGGCCGGCCCCCAGCAGCTTTGGTCGTG
>JANYDH010000210.1 GCA_025359865.1 Actinomycetes bacterium
CATCACACGCGACTGTCATACAACGAACGTTCACGCCGCGACGCGAACGCACTAGCGGATGGGGACCGGGTCTGCACCGTGGCGAATTCGAATCGCGGGTTGCGGTGACACGTGGAGGCACGTGTTGTTACGTAGGCACACGTGCCTCCACGTGTCGATGGCTTGCGGCGACGAACCCCTGGCCACAATGATCAGATTCGTCGAGCACGCCACACCGTTCACATCGGTGAGGTCGGGTCGCGGTGCTGGCACATTCCACCCGCAATTTGCGACAGCCGCTCAAAAACATGTCACGACCAAAGTTCACTAACGCCCCAGGGCCGGCGCGCTGAGCAAACCCGCTGTCGCCGCGACATGCTTCAAACGTCCCTCAACCACCGAGCCCGGTGAGCACCGCTTGGAGCGACTTGAGGCCGGCCGCGAGCGAATCGGTGAGGTCTGCGAGTTCGGTTTCGCGCACGACGATCGAAATCGGCACGTCGAGCGTGATCGGAAACTCGTCCTTGATCGGCACGGTTTCATCAATGGGAATGTCGACAACGAGATCGATCGGAACGTCGACATCGATCGGCACGTTGACATCGAGCGGGATGTTACCGAAGGGCGTGCTGATCCGGATCGTCGTGTCGAAGCTCTGATTGATCGGGATCGTTGTCTTGATTGGCACGTTGACTGTGCGCTTGATCACCACCTCGGTGTCGATCGGGATGACCTCGTCGATCGCAACGTCGAACGAGATGGTCGAATCGCCGAAGGACGTCAGACCCGCGATTGCCTTATCGACTCCCTCGGAGATCTGTGGTTCCAGCGCGACGAGCTTGTCCTGGAAGCCCTGGATCTGTCCGGCGTACAGCGCGGCGCCCGCCTCGACCCGGTCAAGATCGGCGCGGGCAGCAACCAGTTGGGTGCGAGCCGTGGCCGCGTCGGTGCCAGCGTCGGCGACACGTCCGAACAGAATCAGGATCGTGACGAATGCCCCGGCAAGTAGGAACGCGAGTAGGCCGATCATCACGTTCATCCGTCGCTGGAGCGCAACGAGTGCCGTGATGTCGGTGAGCACCACCTCGTGTGCCGCCGCGCTTTCGTGTGCCGTCTGGCCCTCGTCGCCTTCGTCGCCGAGGTGCGTGGGGGACGCGGTGGATGTGGTGGACATCACCGATGGGTCCGGAGGCGGCATGGCGGAGGCTGATTGATCTTGATCCATGGTGACGGTGTCTCCTGTGACGCGATCGGTCTTGCGAAGTGTGAAGGTGGCGAGCAGACCAGCGCCGAGCACCACCGCCGCAGCGGTGAATGTCTCGGCGATGGAACGAGAAGTGAGTGACCGTTGCGCAGCGACCAGTGAGGATTCGAAATCGGGATCAGTGAGTGGCGGAAGGTCGATCGTCGAACGCAGCGCATTGAATCGGGAGAGGGCCCACGCAGTGAGAGCAGACAATCCGACCGACAGGCCGAGCAGCCGCACCACCATCACGATCGATGCTGCCGCGCCGCGCTGGTCGGGTGGTGCCTGATCGACCACGGCGCTCGTCGTCGGCGCCACGGTGAGGCCGAAGCCGGCACCTAGCAGAGCCAGTTGAGCAGCGAAGACCGGGTAGGCAGTGGTGCCAGTCCAGGTCGCACCCATCCATGCGTACGCCGCGGTCGACATCGCGATCCCGGCCAGCACTGGTGGCCGGAACCAGAATCGCTCAGTGATGCGGCCGCCAAGGTACGACGCGATCGCCATTGCCGCGGTGAGCGCGGACAGGACCCAACCGGAGATGATCGCGGCGCGCTCGAGGTCGACCTCGACCGAGTTGATGAACAGCGGTACATCGACCATCGCGATCACGAGCCCAGCACCTATCGCGAAGTTCACGAACAGGGCGACCAACAGTGAACGATTTCGAAAGAAGCGACGGTCGACGAGTGGGTGCTGGCTGTGACGCTGTTGCCACACGAATCCGACTCCGGCGGCCACCGCAACGAGGTACAGCCAACGCGCGTCGGTGCCGCCGTCACCGGTGAGTTCATCGAGTCCGTTGACGCTCTGCACTTCGGCAGACCCGAGCAGTGCCACATTCAGCGAGACGAGCGTGATGGTCAGCAGAGCCGAACCCAGCCAGTCGATGCGCACCCCGTGTCTCGGGAGGTCGTGGTCGGCCAGCGCCCACCACACCACGGCCAGCCCTCCGATGCCGAGGGGGATGTTCAACCAGAACTGCCACTCCCAGGATAGAAAACGCACGAGCATCGACCCGTAGAGGGGTCCCCATACCCAACCCATCGTCTCGATTGCCCCGAGCGTGCCGAGGGCGCGGGCTCGGCGACCCTCGGGGTACACGTCACCGATGACGGCTAAGGCGACAGGCACCATTGCACCACCACCGAGTGCCGTCAGGATGCGCCCGATGAGGAACCACTGGAACGGTTCGTCGAAGCCGACTGACAGCGGGATGAGTACCGAGCCTGCGAGAAACACGAGATACGCCGCGACGAATGTTCGCCGCCGCCCGATGACGTCGGAGACGCGGCCGGCGATCGGCATGATCGCGACGAAGGCCACGAGGTATGCGTTCACGATCCACGCTGCATCGTCGAGCCCGTCGGGAAGCACGAGTCCGAGGTCGCCGATGATCGGGCGCAGCATTGTCGACACGACGGTCAAGTCGTCGGCGGCGACGAACACGGAGAAGCCCACCGCAGCAAGAACCATCGCCGGCGACGGTCGACGGCGAGTACCCGGGAACGTGCTGGTCATGTTAGGTGCCCGGCGTCGTAGTGTTGGTCGAACGCAGGTTGGTGGGTGGCTCGATCACGAACGAGTCGCCATACCTCGATAGCTCGAGGGCCCATTGGCTGTCCTCGCCGCCGGACATCGTGGTGAACTCCACCGCGCTGACCAGAAACGTCTTTGGGTGGATCCACAGGTCGATCACGACGTCTTGATCACGAACGAGCCCGACTGTGATCGAGCTCATCTGTGCTGCAGGGGCGGTGCCGCGGATGTGGTAGCGCTCGCCGCCCCGCTCGTCGATGCCGATGAGCATGATGTCCTCCAAACTGGTGAGCAGTGGGCGCCATCCGTCCTCGGGGTCGAAGAACCTCGACGGGTCGATGTCGTATCCGGAGGGCAACGTCTCAAAGTCGCCGGTGACCGGGTTCGAGATCCACACCTCGTCATCGATCGCCACCGCACCGAGTCGGGTGGCGAGGTTGCCGTTGACCGTTACGTTCATCTCGGCCTGAGCGCGTGTGGGCACAGTGAATTGGCCCCGCAACGAGTCGAGGGTGATCCGTTCGAACTCGTCGACAAAAACCGGCGCGCCGTCGCGCCCAAGGTGGAACTCGACGCTCGTCACAGCACTCATCGCCTCGGCCGACGATGCAACGACGGTCGCAGGATCGGCCGCAGGATCTGCGATTGCGCCATCATCGGCATTGACGGCACCGGTATCACCGGCGGATGCTCTTTGATCGTCGTTCGCGCGGAACGCGCCGAGCGCGCCCGCTGTGGCGAGGGCGAACGCCATGGCGGCGACCACAAGTCCAACCGTCGCAAAGGCGACAGTCGCGTCCTTCCTGCGTTGCGTCATATGGGCTCCCGTCGAGGGTCGCATCCGTTGTCCGAAGGGATTGCGCCACCGTAGAAGAGTTGCTGCCCACTCTGGTGTCGCGTCCGCTCGCTTCAGCTGCCTCGTAACGTGGAGCCGTGGACTCCTTCCTCGACTCGCTCGCCGAGCGACCTCTGCTGTTCGACGGCGCGATCGGCTCGCTGCTCTACAACCACGGCGTACTGCACACGGCGTGCTACGACGAGTTGAACCTGTCACGCCCGCAGTTGTTGCTTGACATTCACCGCGAGTATCGGTTGGCCGGTGCCGACATCTTGCAGACCAACACCTTCGGCGCGAATCGCGTCGCACTCGATCGCCACGGACATGGTGAGCGCACTGTCGAGATCAATCGTGCCGGTGTCGAACTGGCCCGTGAATGCGCTGACGGCGCGTTCGTCGCCGGCTCTGTCGGCCCGACCGGCGTTCGTTTCGCAGTGGCGACGGTCGTCGAGCGCGCACACGTCCGCGACGCGTTCATCGAGCAGATCACGGCTCTGGTCGAGGCAGGCGTCGACCTGCTGGTCTTCGAGACGTTCACCTCGATCGTCGAGATCGAGACAGCGCTTGATGCGGCGCGAACGGCGGCTCCGTCGATCCCTCGTGTGGCTCAGATGGTCTTCGACGCCGATGCCACGGTCGACGGCGTGCTGTCGCCGGCTGATGTGGCCGTTCGACTCGTGGCTGCAGGAGCCGATGTGGTGGGCGCGAACTGCGGAAACGGACCACAAGAACTGTTCCAGGTCGGCTCGCAGATGGTGGGGCTCGGAGTGCCCGTGTCGATCCAGCCGAACGCCGGCCATCCGGCGCTGGTAGACGGCCGCACCCTGTACGTGGCCAACCCCGAGCACTTCGGCGTGTTCGCTCGGCGGCTGTTGAAAGCGGGTGTGCGGCTCATCGGTGGATGCTGTGGAACAACCCCCGAACATGTTCGGGCGATGCAGGGCGCGGTGCGGATGATGCGTGGCGAGCGCCTGTCGGGGATCGGCACCGGTGCCGGTAGTGGCAGCTCGGCGGCCGTCGCCGAACTCCCGGTTGCATTGGTTCCGTTCGCCGAGCGGAGCCGACTGGCCGCTGCCATCGCCGGTGGCCGGTTCGCCGTCTCGGTCGAGCTCGGGGCTCCGACCGGTACCGATGTCACGGTCGCGCTCGACCGAGTCCGACGTGCGCAGGCTGGTGGCATCGAGATCATCAACGTCGCGGACGGTCCGCGGGCGTCGTCGCGCATGTCGAACATGGCGTTTTGCGCACAGGCGATCGCAACGACTGGGATCGAGCCGATCCTGCATGTGTGCTGCCGTGATCGTAACTATCTCGGACTCATCGCGCATCTGCTCGGCGCGCATGCACTTGGTATCCGCAATCTCGTGATTATCACTGGCGATCCGCCGAAGATGGGCGACTACTCGTTCGCGACGCCGGTCTACGACGTCGACTCGATCGGCCTGCTCGAGATCGCGGCTGGTCTCAACGCCGGGCTCGACCCGACGGGTAGAGCGCTGCAGGGTGCCACCTCGTTCGTACTCGCAACCGGTGCCGAGCCGGCTGCGATCGACCGCGATCGCGAGCTAGAGCGCCTGGCACGCAAGAAGGCCGCCGGAGCCGAGCTCGTGATGACTCAGCCGGTCTACGATCCGCTCACCCTTGAATCGTTCCTCGACGATGCGTCGTCAATCGGGCTGCCGGTGATGGTCGGGCTATTGCCGCTCGCCTCCGCACGCAACGCCGAGTTCCTCCACAACGAAGTTCCAGGCATGCAGATTCCGCAGGCCTACCGCGACCGCATGGCGACCGCAGGAAACGGTCCCGAGGCCCGGCTCGAAGGCATCGCAATCGCGCGTGAGACGTTGGCGGCCGTGCGCCACAGAGTCGCGGGCGCGTACATCATGCCCCCCTTCAACCGGGTCGAATCGGCTCTGGCCATTCTCGACAACTGAGGTGATGGGGTCGCCGTCCAGTTGGCGGCTGCTCGCAACACACGCAGTCTGTGAGGTCCACGCTGTGCTGAACTACCGGAACCTCACGACACACGCCAAAGGGGTCGGACCCGATCAGTAAGGCGCTGGTGATCACAGGGCGAGGTGAAGTCGGAGCGCCTCGTCGAGATCTGCTTGCAGTTCGGCGGTCATCAGGCCAACTCGTGAGCCAACGCGCTCAACGGCGATGGAGCGCACTTGTTCTGCTTGTGCCTTCGAATCGACGGCAAGTCCAGTGGCACCGGCGGGCAGCAGCACCTGAAACGGGTAGACCCGATCGGTCCTCGACGTCACGGGGACGACCGTCACTACGCCTCGACCGAGTCGGTGGGAGGTGTTGTTCGCGCCATCGTTGCTCACGATGACCGCCGGTCGTTGTTTGTCAGCCTCAGCGCCGCGAGAGGGTTCGACGTCGACGAGCCTGATCTCACCGCGCCGCATCAGCCGGCCCATCAGCGGTGGTCGTGTCCCATAGTGCGCTGTCGTCGCTGGTGGACCACTCTGCCCAGGCGTCTTCGTAGGCAGAGCCAAGTTCGGATGCTCGCAGCATCCGGACCGCCTTGTGTACGACCGCTGACCGAGAGGCGAACCCCTCTCGTTCGGCGTAGGTGTCGAGGAACTCGACATCGTCATCGGGGAGACTCACACTAACCTTCATACCGTGATGCTACTCTCGGTCTTACTTAGGTAGCAAGCCACGATGGCGATCAGAACCGGTCGGCGTTGAAGGCGACCGACTTGGGGAACTGCAAGAATCTCGGGATGATCCGGTTCGGTGATGTCGAGGTCGATGTACCCCGGCGCGAGCTGTCTTGTGGGGGGCAGGCAGTTCATCTCGAACCACAGGCGTTCGACCTGCTCGTGGCATTATTGGAGCATCGCGACCGGGTGCTGTCGAAGATCGAGTTGTTCGATGATGTATGGGGGCACCGGTTCGTCTCCGAGGCAAATCTGACGACGCGCATCAAAGAGATCCGTCGTGCAGTTGGAGACGATGGTGTCCGACAGCACACGATCAAGAATGTGCGCGGTCGCGGGTACCGCTTCGTCGCAGCGGTCGAGGTCGAGGTCGAGCTCGAGGTGGACGTCGAGGTCGAGGATCTGCCGGCCCGTATTCGTGATTCATTCGGGCAGATCGGACTGATCGGGCGTGAGCGCGAGACCGCTGCGCTCATCGAGATGCTCGCTGATTCGCCGGTGGTGACGCTGACGGGGCCGGGCGGCGTCGGTAAGTCGTCACTCGCCCGTGCGGTCGCCGAACGGGTGGCAACGGCGTACGCCGATGGTGCGTACGTGGTGGAGTTGGACGCGCTCGATGGTGGTGAGCACGTGCTGCCAGCGGTGGCCCGTGCCCTCGACATCGTGCTTGACAGTGACCGACCAGAGCGTGCGGTCCGGTCAATCGCGGAGCTCGATGTGTTGTTGGTACTGGACAATTGCGAGCACGTCATCGACCACGTGGCGAGCCTGCTCGAACACGTACTGGGCGTCACCGGGGCGAGGGTCGGTGTGCTCGCAACGAGCCAGGTGCGGCTCGGTCTGAGCAGGGAGCAGGTGGTCGCCGTCGATCCACTCGGCGCAGACGCATCCCTCGAGCTTTTCACGGTTCGTGCGGGTGCCATTCATCCGGCCATGGATCTCGGCGAAGTCGGCCTAGACCGGGTCGCCTCACTGCTGGCGGGGCTCGACAACTTGCCGTTGATGATCGAGATGGCAGCCGCCCGCCTCGGTTCAATGACGTTCGAGGAGCTCGAACGTGCCATGGGCGAGGGGATGCCGATGCCGGTGACACATCGCTCCCCGGTGCGTCGCCACCGCTCGCTCGACTCGTTGGTCACCTGGTCTGCTGAGTTGCTCGACTCGTCGCTGCGTCGTACGTTCACCGAATTTGCCGTGTTCGCGGGCTCCGTCATCGCGATCGACGTCGACGCCATGACCGGAAACAAACGTTCAACGGTGATCTTCGACCTGGCCGCCCTTGCAGAGCGATCACTGCTGGTCGCCGATGTCGGCGGGTCGGAGACCCGGTACCGGATGCTGGCGACGATTCGGGCGGTCGCCGGTCGATGGCTGGAGGAGTCAGGTACGGCCGACGAGGTGAGTCGTCGTCACGCCGAGTATTTCACCGAGGCGATGAAGACGATTGACCGCCAGATCCGCACACCGCATGAGGCCGAGGGCCGACGACGACTCGACGCCATTACCGCCGAGGTACGTACTGCACACCGCTGGGCTCGACGGCACCAGCCGGAGTTGGCCTCGGAAATGAGTGGTGCCCTACACCTCGCTGCGTATTCGACGTTCTGGAACGAGCCGGTGGAGTGGAGCCGTTCACTACTGGCGCAGTATCCCCACGCCGCCGTCGACACCCTCATGGGTGCCCGCATCGTGATCGCGGGCGCGGATGCGAACCGGGGTGACCTCCCCAATGCCCGCGTTGCAGCTACCGCACTAACGAAGACTGCCGATGTGCGGGTGCGAGCTGCAGCGTGGGAGATCTTGGCCGACGTGGCTCTCTACGACGGTCACCCCCACGAGGTCGCAGGGATCGCCGATGAGCTTCATCGTTTGGGTGAGGAACTCGACGACCAGCATGCCGTTGCTATCGCAGCCGTCGACGCCGCGCTGGCGCTCGCGTTCGAGAACGACCCCAGAGGTGCGCTGGCGCAACTCGATCGACTCGAACTCGAACGGCTGTCGCCGTCCGACCGCGCGTGGGTGATGTACACGCGGGGTGAGGCCCTGAGCGCAGCCGGAGATGCAGGCGCCGCGGCAGCGTACGCCGCGGCTGTCGACTTGGCCACGACGATCGGAAATCCGTTCGTGCGGTCTGTAGCGCGCGTCTCATTGGCGACAGAGCACGCTCGCGTCGGTGAGTTCGAGGAGGCGTTGAATGCGTACGCAGTGTGTCTGTACGACTATGCCCGGCACGGTAACTTCGTTCACGCCGTCACCACTCTCCGGAGCCTCGTCGAGGTGCTGGTCGCCGTCGGCGACGATCATGGTGCTGCGATGTTGGCGGCGGCCACGTCGGGCGCGAAACTGAGGCCCAGTTATGGCGCTGAGATGGTGCGGTTGTCCACGGTGGTCGCGGGCTTGGAGCAGCGCGCCGGCGCAGGGCGCTTCGCCGAGTGGTGCGCGCAAGGTCGGCAACTCGATCTTCCGCAAGCGGTGCAGCTTGCGGTCGAACTGGTCGAGCGCTACAACGCCTGATCTGCAATCAATCCTCATCCAATCCTCAGACGATCCTCGGGCAGCGAGTGCGGGCTCGTGGTTCAATCGGTCCCATGAGCGAACAACGTCAACCCACGCCATGGCCCTCCACCGATACGGTCGTCGTCACCGATGCCGGACTCGAGACCTGGCTGGTCTTCGACCACGGAATCGACCTTCCGGCGTTCGCTGCCTACCCGTTGGCGACGTCGCCCGAAGGGAGGGCATTGCTAGTCGAGTACTACGGGTACTACGCCGAGATCGCTCGATCGATCGACGCCGCCGTTGTGCTGGAAGCGCCAACGTGGCGCGCCAATCCGGACTGGGCCGCGACGCTCGGTCATGACCACGCTGCCCTTGCGGACTTCATCTCGGCGTCGGTTGGTGTGGTGGAAGAAGTCCGTAGCCAGTGGACGGGTACTCAACCGTTCCTGATCGGTGGCACCGTCGGGCCGCGCGGCGATGGCTACAGAATCGACGCGAAGATGGACGTCGACGCGGCGGCCGACTATCACGCGTTCCAGATCGGGCACATGGCGGCTGCGGGCGTCGACGTGGTGACTGCGCTCACCATGGGCTACATCGAAGAAGCCGTGGGCATCTCCAGCGCCGCCGAGGCTGCGGGGCTGCCGGTGATCGTGTCGTTCACACTCGAGACCGATGGTCGGCTTCCATCGGGCATGTCGCTTGCCGAAGCGATTGAGGGCACCGATGTGGCGACGGCCGGGTATCCGACGCACTACATGATCAACTGTGCCCACCCCGTGCACTTCGCCCATGTACTCGATGGAACGGCGCCATGGGCCTCTCGTATCGGCGGATTGCGCGCCAATGCGTCGCAATTGAGCCACGCCGAACTCGACGAGATGGTTGAACTCGACGCGGGTGACCCCAGTGACCTGGCCGCCAGGTACGTCGAGCTTCGCTCGGTTTTGCCCGGCCTGCAGGTCGTAGGTGGCTGCTGCGGCACCGACCGCCGACACGTCGCGGCCATCGCCGCAGCTTGGACAACAGTCGAATTGGCGTGACCGCAACAACCGCCCCCGCCGGAATGATCAATTGGCCAGGGAACCGCCGTAGATCTGCCAGGCGAGTACGGATTTGGCCGCCAAACTCAGCACGAGGTAGGTCTTTTCGCCGTAGGCGTAGTTGCACCAGCGGCCGATTTGTCGGTAGTGCAGGTATTGGTTGAGCGCGAAGCTGAAGAAGAAGATCAGTTCGGCGATCACGATGCCGTAGACGAAGCTGGGTACCTGGGGAGCACCGATCACGTTGACCCAGATTGCAACCCACGGTGCAACACCGACGATGGTGCCGAACCAGAAAGGCAACATCGTGGTCGATGTCCGCTCCGGGGGGTTCATCCGTTCCTGCAACCACCCGAACAGGATCATTGCGACGTTCGCTCCGGCGATTGAGATCACGGTGGTGATGTCGGTGATGCCGCTGTAGGACGCGATCAACAACACCATCAGGGTGGCGCTGACCGAGTACTCCACCCACCGGAACCGGTTGATGCCTCGACCAAGATCGCGCTCGTAGGTTCCCCGGCCGAATGTTGCTGTGGTGAAGTGGTCGAACGCTGCGAGCAGCAGGAACACGGCGATGGCAGGGCCGATCGGGACGTCGAACAGTCCTTTCGGTGTCGGCACCCTCGTGCCAGGCGGGCCTTCAGGGAATGTCGAAGTAACGGTGATGGCGAAGTCGCTCGCCATCACGAAGATCAGCCCAGCTTGCGCTGCATGGAGCAGTGTCAGGCCGAGGTTCCACCTACGCAGGCCAGCCAGGCACTCAGGCGTGAGGCTTGCAGAGACAAGGGAGTCGCTGCTCTCGGAGTTGGGGCGCAATGTCGGAGGTGTAGTCATTCGTGGCTCCCTTGCAGTCGGGCAGAGTCGGATGATTCGAGGCCCGTGAGCGGATCGGGACTTGTCCGGTGAGGCGCGTTGATGAATGCATGCAGCCGTTCGGCGTCGGCGCAGATGCTGCCGAGGAGACCCGGGAAGATGAATCGGTGGAACGGCGCGACAGCGATCCAGTAGAGACGCCCGACTAGTCCGCGCGGGTGAAACCGCGCCGTTTGGGTGATGGTGGCACCGGTGCCGTCGGGTTCGATCTGCCACTGCAGCCAGGCGTCTCCGGGAAGTCGCATCTCGGCGCGCAGGCGGAGCAGGCTGTCGGGTACGAGGGTCTCGACGCGCCAGAAGTCGAGCGGATCACCGACGGACAACAGGACCGGATGCAGACGCCCGCGACGCATCCCGACTCCACCGAGTAGCGAGTCGAGCACCCCGCGCAGGCCCCACAGCCAGTCACCCGTGTACCAGCCGTGCCGACCGCCGATCGCACAGACCACCTGGAACAGTTCGGCCGGTGATGCCGCAACGTGCCGCTCACGTCGATCGAGGTTGACCGTGCCGCCGGACCAGGCCGGGTCGGTGGGCTGCGGTTCGGCGGGGGGTCGTCCACCGAGCTCGGCGTGCGCCCAACTCGTCAGCACGTCGCCGCTGATGGAATGACCGAGCGCCAGTTCCACCGCCGCGCGATAGCTGAGCTGCTCGATTGGCATCGCGTCGCGGCAGCGTCGCCCGTCACGATCACGTCGTTGACGAGGCTCTGGATGAGTGGTCGGGCGAGCATCGGTGGGATCGGTGTCACGAGGCCGATCCATCGCGACGACAACCCGGGCGTGAGGAACGGCACCGGCACGACGATTCTGCGGCGCAGGCCGGCGACCTCCGCGTACTGGGCCATCATCTCGCGATACGTCAGCACCTGCGGTCCGCCCACGTCGAGGACCCGATCGGCGACGTCAGCAGTCAGCGACTCGGCGAGGAAGTGCAACACGTCGCGGATGGCGACTGGCTGGCACTTCGTGTCGACCCACCGAGGTGTGACCATCGCCGGGAGGACCTCCACGAGGTACCGCAGCATCTCGAAGCTCGCCGACCCCGACCCGATGACGACCGCTGCTCGCAACTCGACCACCGGAACCGAACCCTTGGCGAGCTCGGCCCCGACCTCCTGACGGCTCGCCAGGTGTTCGCTGAGGTCCCCCGATGACAGGTCGCCAAGGCCACCGAGGTAGATGATGCGTCGTATCTCAGCGGATTCGGCAGACCGCCGGAAGTTCTCGGCGACAGCACGGTCGTGCTCGGCCCACTCGGCCGATGAGCCGATCGAGTGCACCAAGTAGAACGCAGCGTCCACCCCGGTCATGGCCTCACTGAGGTCGCCCCCGACGTCGCCGTGCACAAGTTCGACCGATGTGCGCCACGGCGCAGAGAGCACCTTGGCCGGTGTGCGCACCAAGCACCGCACCCGGTAGCCGCGTTCGAGTAGAACCGTCACCAAACGACCACCGACATAGCCGCTCGCACCCGTGACCAGCACAAGAGCGCCGGGCAGAACGGGCGATGCGCGCTCCGCTGTCGCCGTGAAGTGATTGTGTTCAGACATCGTCGCATCTTCAGACATCGCAAGTTTGAGCATGGAAAACTCAAATGACATTCCCGACGCACATCGGCGCGTTCAGGAAAGGTCGAAACGATCGGCGTTCATGACCTTGTTCCACGCGGCCACGAAGTCGGTCACGAACTTCTGCTGTGCGTCATCGGCCCCGTAGACCTCCGCGATGGCTCGGAGTTGCGAGTTCGAACCGAAGATGAGATCGCACCGGGTGCCGGTCCACCTGATTTCGCTGGTCGCAGGGTCGCGACCCTCGAACACGTTGTCGGAGCCGGTGACCGGCTGCCATTGCGTGTTGATGTCGAGCAGGTTCACGAAGAAGTCGTTCGTGAGCGCTTCCGTCCGGTGGGTGAGGACACCGCGCGATAATCCCTCGGCATTCGCGTTGAGGACGCGTAGGCCACCGACTAGCACGGTCATCTCCGGGGCGCTCAACGCGAGCAACTGTGCACGATCCACCAACAGTTCCTCGGCCGACATGGCGTGGCCCTTGCCGAGGTGGTTGCGGAAGCCGTCGGCGGTCGGCTCGAGCGGCGCGAAGGACGCGGCGTCGGTCTGATCCTGCGAGGCGTCGGTGCGTCCAGGGGCGAAGGGGACGATGAGGTTGTGTCCGGCGTTCTTGGCTGCTGCCTCGACGGCTGCACAGCCGCCGAGAACGATCAGGTCGGCCATCGACACGTGAGTGCCAGAACTGTTGAAAGCGGTGCGAATTCCTTCGAGAACCGCCAGGATGCGGCGCAGTTCGGGTGGGTTGTTGACTTGCCACTCGTTCTGCGGTGCAAGGCGAATGCGTGCACCGTTCGCGCCGCCGCGCTTGTCGCTGTTGCGGAACGTCGACGCCGATGCCCAGGCGGTCGACACGAGATCGCCGATGCTCAGTCCGGACTGCAGGGTCAGAGCCTTCAGCGCCGTGATGTCGGCATCGCCGATGAGTTCGTGGTTGACCGCCGGAACGGGGTCTTGCCAGATGAGCTCCTCGTGGGGGACCTCCGGCCCGAGGTACCGCGATATGGGGCCCATGTCTCGGTGGGTGAGCTTGAACCACGCCCGAGCGAAGGCGTCGGCGAGCTCGGCAGGGTTCTCGTGGAACCGACGCGAAATCGGCTCGTAGATCGGGTCCATTCGCAGCGCCATGTCGGCGGTGGTCATCATCGGGGCGTGCGACCGCGAGGGGTCGTGTGCATCGGGCACGGTGCCTTGCGCCTCCGGGTTCGACGGAGTCCACTGCTGTGCGCCTGCCGGGCTATGCGAGAGCTCCCACTCGTAGCCGAACAGCACGTCGAAGTAGGTGTTGTCCCACGTGATCGGCGTGGGGGTCCATGCCCCTTCGATGCCGCTGGTCGTGGTGTCGACGCCCTTGCCCGTGCCGAAGCGATTCTTCCAGCCGAGCCCCATCTGTTCGATGGGTGCGCCTTCGGGCTCTGGGCCGACCAGCGCAGGGTCACCCGCGCCGTGGGCTTTGCCGAAGGTGTGACCACCGGCGATGAGCGCGACCGTCTCCACGTCGTTCATTGCCATCCGTGCAAACGTCTCTCGAATGTCGCGCGCCGAGCCGAGCGGATCGGGGTTGCCGTTCGGCCCCTCGGGATTGACGTAGATGAGACCCATCTGTACCGCTCCGAGCGGATCCATGAGCTCGCGATCGCCGTGGTAGCGCTCGTCGCCGAGCCACGTGGTCTCCGGGCCCCAGTAGATGTCCTCCTCGGGTGCCCACACGTCAGCGCGACCACCGCCGAAGCCGAACGTCTCGAAGCCCATCGACTCCAAGGCGACGTTGCCGGCGAGGACTATGAGGTCGGCCCATGAGAGCTTGCGGCCATACCTCTGCTTGATCGGCAGCAGTAGGGCGCGTGCCTTGTCGAGGTTTCCGTTGTCGGGCCAGCTGTTGAGGGGTGCGAAGCGCTGGCTGCCGCTCGCCGCGCCACCGCGACCGTCTTTGGTCCTGTATGTGCCAGCGCTGTGCCAGGCCATCCGGATGAAGAATGGACCGTAGTGGCCGTAGTCGGCGGGCCACCAGTCCTGAGATGACGTCATCAACGTGGCGAGATCGCGTTTCACGGCATCGAGGTCGAGTGTTGCGAACTCTGCCGCATAGTCGAAGTCGTCGTCCATGGGACTAGCCATCGAGGAGTTCTGGTGCAGCATCCGCAAGCTCAACTGGTTCGGCCACCAGTGTTCGTTGGCGGCGGTTCCCGCTGCTGTGTGGGTGGCGTGAGGTCCGTGCATAACAGGACACCCAATCACGGTCCCGGTGTTGTGGACGTCGTATTGTTCGGTCATTGCTGCTCCTAATCTGTGGGATGAGTTTCGGTGAGTTTCGATGGGGTTTAGGGTGCGGTGAGTCTTAGGGTGCGGTGGTGCGACAGGACTCGCAGCGACCCCAGTAAATGACTTCTGCTTCGTCGATCTCGAATCCGTGATCGTCGCCGGCAGTGAGGCAGGGCACGGTCCCGACTGCGCAGTCGACGTCGAACGTGCGCCCGCAGGATCGACAGATCAGGTGGTGGTGATTGTCGCCTACTCGGGTTTCGAACCGGGCCGCAGATCCGGCCGGTTGAATGCGGCGGACGAGGTACTTGTCGACCAGCACGCCGAGCGTGTCGTACACCGCTTGGCGGGAAATCGACCCGATAGCCGCCCGGACGTCATCGGTCAGCTCGTCGGCGGTGGCGTGGGGTCGGCACGACACTGCGCTCAAGATGGCCAGCCGCTGGGCTGTCACCTGTACCCCGTGCTGGCGAAGCAGCCGCTCAACACCGTTGGACATACGCCGACACTACCACCAGTTTGGACATAGTCCAATAATGGAATTTGTATGGATAGTCCATCGGCGTGTTCTGCCAAGTTCGGTTCACCAGGATGAGGCGTACGGTTATCTGTCGCGAAATCCTCTGCCGCTCAGGATCTTCTCGGTGTACTTCTCAACACGGGCCGCGCGCGTCGTGGCTTGCTTTGCATCCGAGAAGTACAGGTTGTACTCCCGCTGCCGACCTGGGGTCAATGCCTCGAAGGCCGCCCTCAGCGTCGGCGCATCATCGAGACGGTTCTGGAGCTCCTCGACCAAGATGAGTTCGGGTGCCGGGCCCACGTCGAGGCCCGAGTTCTCGACGTCGATGGCCAGGTAGACATATGCCTTGACGGTGTCGCTCAGCCGGGCCACGTCGTCAACCGAGGTGAACCGAATGCGGCGAGCCGATCGTGAGTTCGGCCCTTGCTCTTCAAGAACACCTTCAGAATCGTTCAACAAGGCGCCCTTGAAGAACATCAGGGCGAGGAACTCCTTCATCTCCTGCAGGATGGCGATGTTCCTGCCCTCATGGCTGTAGCAGGGTTTGCCCCATTTGATCTCCTCGGTCAGCCCGCAACCGAGCAGGATCGGCCGTAGGCCGGTGATCTCGTCCGGCCAGTTCTTCGACCGGCTGATGTACGTGTCGACGTTGGAGTTCACCGGGGCTCCGATCAGCGAACGTAGAGGAGCATCGCGTTCGCGCTTGTTGTGAGAATACCGTGCGACTCTGTCCACCCGATGTCCGTCCGATGTCCGTCCGATGTCCGTCCAAATTCCGGCAACACGAGCAGGCACGTGTGCCTACGACCGCGCTACCAACGCCGGCGACCTCGGGTAGCCAGAACCCGACCGATCGTCACCCACAGCGCCCACCTCAACAACTGAACTGCTGGCCACCAACGGGCAACTCCTGGCGGCAACGAGCAGGTCGCCCAACGGTTGCGAACCGGCGACACCTCGAACAGATCATCACCAAAATGCAAATGCTCTCCGCAGCAGCAGCCCAGATCCTGCTCCGTCAAGCGGCAAAGACGACGCCATCCCAACACCCAACACCCGCCACCCTGACCAACCACAAAGGAACTGGGGGGCCGAAAGGCCACCGAGAGCTGCGGAACGTCAGACACATGCCTCCCGAAACGCGACTTCGTGAGGTCGCGCCCGTCAGCGGGGTGGAATCCATCTCTCGGCGGGAGTGGCGTCACGACGCGTCCGGGGGGATAGAGAGCCGCGAACAGCGAGGGCGCAGCACGCCTGCCGACCGTCAATGGCGATGCACCGCGTTGTTCGGCGGCTCAACGCAAACTTGCAGCCGACGGAGCCTGACAGTCATGACGCGTCTGAGCCGAATCACCGTGGGCCCGGCCGTGTGCCACGGCTCACCATGCATTCGCGGCATGCGTTACCCGGTGGAGCTCATCGTCGATCTTCTCGCCAGTGGGATGACGTCAGAGTTGGTGTTGGCCGACTACGCCGACCTCGAGCTTGACGACATCCTTGCCGCACTCGAGTTCGCAGCCAACGTCACACGCACACGATCAGTGAGCCCGATCTCGGCCGCCTAAATCAGGCTGCTGATCGATGCCCAATTGCCAACGAGGCTGGCATCAGCGCTCGCCGCTCTCGGCCACGATGTAGTTCACAGAAGTCAGTTGCCGCTCGGCAACCGAACACCGGCATCGAGGTCGCACGCGTCGCGGACGATGAAGCGCGGGTGGTCGTGACCAAGGATCGAGACTTCGTCGACTCCCACATCCTGTCGGCTCGGCCGCACTCGCTTTTGCTGATTGTTCAGTTCGTCGAGCGCGGCGATGCCTTTGGCGATGCGGGCCCGGCGGGCTTCGGCGTCGTGGCCGATCTTTGCTGATGCGCGGACCCAGATGATCGGGTAGCCCTCAGCTGATGGTGTCGGGGCGAGGGTGGTGGGCCACACGTCGTCGGGTTCGCCTGGGCGGCGGTGGGCCTCGGTCCAGTCTGGGGTGTTGTGCCAGATCCAGTCGCGGAACTCTGCGTCTTGTTTTCTGGAGTGGGGCAGGATCGTGACGAACCGGCCGCCGTTGCCGGCGATGTGGCCCATCGCTTCGCGGTTGGCGAGCTTGCAGTCAGCGACGTACAAGAAGTCGGCCCGCCCGACAAGCGCACGCAGCCCGTCCCAGGTCGGGATGTGGGTGACGTCATCGGCGGTGTTGCCGTCCTCGACCCGGAACGCGATCGGGACCGCACCATCAGCAGAGATCGTGAGCACCAACAGCAGAGAAGAGGTCGGGGCGGTGGTCCTTGTTGTTGCCGTGGGTGATCACCGCAGTCGCCTTGCCACCACGAACCGTCCCGGTCGCCGTGTGGTACCCGCCGGAGAAGGTGACCGTTGTCGAGTCGTTCTGCAACTGAGCCAGGCCGATGTCGAACTCGCGCACCGCGCCGAGCACCGCCTCGGTGATCACAGTCGCCCGGTCGGCGTCGAACAAACGGTCAAGCATCCGCCCGACCCAGTCATCGTTGAGCGCTCCACCTCATACGGCAAACCGAACTGCCGCTGCCAAGCCGACCCGCCCCAACGCCATGGCCCCTACTACCAAACGAGCCGCGCGGTCGCCGCCAAGACCGAAAGCCGACGACTCAACGAAACCGAAGCCGACTTCTACCGGCAATGGATCGCGAACCGGCGACACCTCGAACAGATCATCACCAAGATGCAAACACTCTCCGCCACAGCAGCCCAGATCCTGCTCCGCCAAGCGGCCAAGCCGACGCCATCCCAACACCCGCCACCCTGACCAGCCACAAAGGAACTGGGGGCCGAAAGGCCACCGAGAAGTGCGGAACATCAGACTCGAGGACTGTGAGAATACCATTTGCTACGAGGACGTGGCCGCCGGGTCAGCGGTCCCGCCAGCCGGTGTCGTAGTAGCGGTCGAGACGTTCGAGGTCTTTGTGGCCCCTCTCGTCTCGGGGGTGATATCGATGTCGATGGTGGTGGGCACCAGCAGGACGTGGACTTGGGGTGCTATGCCGCCGATGATGACGTGGCGCACACCATGACGATTGATTGTCCGGACGATCGCCGCGGAGTTGATTTTAGGCATGGACCTGCCGGAGAACGTGGAACACGAAGAGAACGAGGCTGCCGCGAGGATCGCGCAGCCGACGAGTGCGAGACATCGAATCACAGTCGCGACTCCGGAGGACCTCTTTGTTGTGGGCGCGTTCACCACTGCGTAGTTGAGTCGAACGTGCGTTCTCTGTCACACCGGTATGGCAGAGTGTCGACCAGACAGGAGGCGACCGATGACGACCTATGCAGATGTGTTCCGGCGAGCGACAGGGAATGAGCCGTACCCGTACCAGGCTCGGCTTGGCGAGGGAGGCTTGCCCGAGTTGATCGAGGTGCCGACAGGGTTGGGGAAGACTGCAGCGACGGTGACGACCTGGCTGTACCGACGGCACTATCACGATGATCCGGAGGTTCGGGCAGCAACGCCGCGTCGGCTCGTCTTCGTGTTGCCGATGCGAGTGCTGGTCGAGCAGACCCTAACGTCCGTCAAGGGCTGGTTGGAGAAGCTGGACCTGACCGACGATGTCAAGGTCAGAGTTCTGATGGGCGGCGAACCGATGCGCGGGCCGAACGACTGGCGTGACGATGTTGATGGCGATGCGATCGTCGTGGGGACGGTCGACATGATCTTGTCGCGTTGCCTGAACCGCGGATACGGCGAGAGCCGCTACCTCTGGCCGATCGACTTCGGACTGCTGAACTCGGGTTCGCATTTCGTGTTCGACGAAGTGCAGCTAATGGGCCCGGCCTTGGCGACGAGCCGTCAGCTTCACGGGTTGCGAGCGAAGATCGGCACTGCGCTGCCGTGTACGTCGACCTGGATGTCGGCGACTGTTGATCGCGCGATGCTGAGCACGGTCGATGCTCCGGAGGTGGGGCGAGATGTGCTGCTCGACGAGGCCGATCTTCGGTCGGAGCATGTACAGCGGCGGTACAGGGCAGCGAAGCAGCTCATCGAGTTGGTGGTCACCGATGTCGAGAATGGCGCCGAGGTGGCGAAGGCCACCTTCGACGAGCACCGGCCTGGCACCCTGACCTTGGTCATCGCCAACACGGTAAAGCGGGCCACCGCGGTCTACCTGCGGCTCGCCAGGTTGGCACCTGAGGCAGAACTGGTGTTGCTCCACAGTCGTTTCCGACCGGGCGACCGTGCTGCGCGGGTGGCGGAAGCGGTGGGCGCGGTCGACCCAACCGGCCCGGGCCGGATCGTCGTCAGCACCCAGGTGGTGGAAGCCGGTGTCGACATCTCGGCGACGACACTGATCACCGAGGCGGCACCTTGGCCATCGCTCGTACAGCGGGCGGGGCGCTGCAACCGCGACGGTCGAGCAGATGCGCCGAAAATGATCTGGCTTCGGCTGCCGAAGAAGGCAGAGCCGCCATACGTGATGGCCGATCTCGATGCGACGACTGCGGTGCTCGAGTCGTTGTCAGGTGCTGAGGTCGATTCAGAAGTGCTTGGAGCACAGGTTGTTCCCACGGACCGGCCGATCATTGCTGTGCTTCGCCGTCGCGATCTCCTCGAGCTGTTTGACACGTTTCCGGATCTCAGCGGCAATGACGTTGACGTGTCGCGTTTCATACGTGACTCGGATGACCTCGATGTCGCCGTGGCTTGGCGCGAGGGCGTTCTGGTAGATGCCGCCGGCCAGACGATGCCCGGGCGTGACGAGCGATGTCCTGTGCCGGTGAGGGAGTTCCGTGAGTGGCTCAAGGCAAGCGGTGCGAAGTGGAGTGATATGTCCGGTGTGTTGCGGTGGGATGCACTTGCACGCAAGTGGGTCCTTGCCTCCGGAACCGACGTACGACCTGGCGCAGTGTTCCTCGTCGACGTCAGCCTCGGTGGCTATTTGGCTTCGTCAGGTTGGACACCGACCGGCGTGGCAACGGTAGACCCGATCGCCGATGCTGAGCCTGCAGCAGACGATCAGAGCACCGCCGACGACCCGGCGTCTGTCGGTGCCTCGTGGGTGTCACTGCATGACCATCTTGCCGACACGCTGCGGGCCGCTGAGCACTTGATCGCCGCGATAGAACCCGTTGGTCTCTCGCCCGATCAACGACTCGCCATCAGCGAGGCCGGGCGCCTGCATGACATCGGCAAGGCGCACGAGCAGTTCCAGGGAGCGATGCGTGCCATTGTCGTCGCCAAGTCCGCGCCAGTGCCGATGGCCACGTTGCTCGCGAAGTCGGCGTCGTCGGCTCCGTTACGGTATGGTCGGCGGGCATTCAGGCACGAGTTGGCGAGTGCGTTGTGCTTGCTCGGCGAGGGCGCTGTCGCCTTACGTGGCGTGGCCGAGCGTGATCTCGTGGTGTATTTGGTTGCTGCGCACCATGGCCGAGTGCGGGTGGGAGTGCGGTCGATAGCGGGTGACTCCCGCGAACCAGGCTCCGAGGAGGTGCTCGGGGTTCGCACCGGCGATGTCCTGCCAGCATTGGCTGTACCGAACGGTGAGCTTCCCGCGTCGACCCTGGATGTCAGCGTTACAGCGCTCGGCGGGGGTACAGGCGGTTCGTGGACAGATCGTGCACTGACCGTACGTGACCGCGCCGACGTCGGCGTTTTCAGGCTCGGGTTCATGGAAGCAATCGTTCGACTGGCCGACTGGCGTGCAAGCGCCGACCCGACCCCATTGAAGTTGGAGGCTGACCATGCCTGATCTCGCTCTCGCCGGTTGTGGGCTCGAGCCACTCGGCGACTACCTCAAAGCGGTCGGCGTCCTCCGCCTGCTCGGCATGCAGATCGATCCAACGATCACAGGCCGATGGGTCGGCGACGAGTTCGTGCTCACGACAGACCTGTCGGCCGACGATCTCGTCGCATTCTTCATGGACACCTACGTCCCTACCCCGATCATCACGCCCTGGAACAACGGCAGCGGCTTCGGAGTGGACGACGAGACGAAGAGCAAATCAGCGTTCGAGGCCGTCGCGACGATTGCCGCAAGCACCGACCCTCGACTGGAGGGCTTCCGAACGTCGATTGCTGCGGTGCGCTCTTTGGCCGTCCTGCCCGGATGGGATGCCCTCGACAAACAGCACCAAGTGGCCTTGTGTCGGAACAAAGTGCCTGACGCAATGGTCGATTGGATTGACGCGGCCGTCGTGCTCACTTCCGATTCGCGGTCGTTTCCACCGTTGGTTGGAACCGGGGGCAACGACCTCCGCCTCGACTTCGGCAGCAACGTGATGCAACGCCTAATCGACGTGCTCGCCCAAGGAGATAAGCCTCGCGCGTCGACCGTTCGGAAGCGCTTGCTTACTAATGCGCTGTTCGGAGATACCAATGTTCAACTCGACCGCTCTGTGTCGGGCCAGTTCGACCCGTTCGCGTCGGGCGGACCCTCGTCGAGCCCGCTCGGAAGCATGCCAAGTCTTTCCAACCCTTGGGGGTTCTTGCTGACGTTTGAGGGAGCGATCGCGTTCGCGAGCGGAGCGGCTCGGAAGCTGGGGGCCGGCGGGGCTGCCGGATCCGTTGGGGCAGTGCCCTTTACCTCCTCAGCGGTCAGCGCTGCTTACGGCTCGGCTGCACAGGAGAACGGGCGCGGGGAGTTTTGGGCGCCAGTTTGGGTACGACCGACGACCTGGCGCGAACTCGAGCGAACGATCGCCGAGGCGCGAGTGGAGTACCGGGGTCGGGTCGCGCGAAGCGGGGCCGACTTCGCGAGAGCGCTGGCTACCCACGGGACCGAGCGCGGCATCGCCGGGTTTGCTCGGTTCGGTTTCCTGGAACGAAATGGCCTGGCTACCTTCTGCGTTCCGCTCGGTCGGCACCGCGCTGCCCGAAGTACGCGGGCAGAGGTTGTCGGCCAAACAGACGATTGGGTGGGCCGAGTCCGCCGGGCGACCAATCCGCCAGCGTTGGCCCGAGCGCTAACGCACGCGATCGATGAACGGCTGTTCGGTGCCAGCGCGCACGACACCCCGCTAGAGCTGCAGGCGTTGTTGTCTGACGTAGCGCGGCTGGAGCAACTCGCGAGTCGCAGCAAGGCTTTGCGTGAGAGCGCGCGCGGACCGCTGTACGATTTGTTAGCTGCCGACTGGTTGCCGTTGCTCGACGATCAAAGCTCGGAGTTTCAGATCGCCGCCTCGCTTGCCTCGCTACGCGTCCCGAAGGAACGATGGGGGTTCATTCGCCACCTCGTCGTCGATCTCGAATGGCGCGGACGACCTCCGAAGATTGCTGGCCTTGGGCAACGCCCGCTCGTCGACCTGCTGGCCGAATGTGTCGTGCAACTGTCGCGGCGGGGGTCGTCGCACGGTGATCAGGGGACTGGATGGTGTGGGCCAGCAGCGGCGATCTGGGCACCGCCGGACGCTTTCGCCCGGTTTGCCCGCAGGCAACTCGACGAAGGTCGATTGGAGCAGTTGCTCATGGGACTCATGGTGCTCGACTGGCACAAGGTCGACTGGGAGCCTGCCTGGGTGCCGGGCGACTGGAACGCGGTGCCGGCCGCGGTGAAGTTGTTGCAGCCAACGTTCCACCATCGCGGGCTGGGTGACCTGCTGCCGAGCGGCCGACGCCTAGTGCCTGACTCGTCGGTGCCTCGCCTACTGGCCGCCAACCAGGTGGAACGCGCCCTCGATTCGGTTCTGCGTTCGCTCCGCGTTGCTGGCTGCCCTTCCATCGTTCGGGACACAGCGGTGATCGCCCACGGCGTCGATGGCCGTCACCTTGCTGCCGTGTGTCTTGTTCCAATTGGCGACAACACGTCGCTCACCCTCCTCAACCGCGTTTCCAGTATCGAAGTCCAACAAGAAAGTGAGTCAACATCATGACCAAGAGCCGAATCCTCGTCGACGTACTGCTCGAGCCGGCGATCGGGAGCCGCTTTCAGCCCACCGGCTTCCCCGACCTAGGACACGCTGAGTTTCAGCGGCCGAACGGCGCTGCTTCGCTCCTTGTGGAATCGGAGCAGTCGATGGCGAACCATCTGGAAGGCACGCTTTGGGACGACGCCACGAGCAAGCCGATCGAACTCATTGCTTCCCTGCCTCACGTTCGGGTTGTTCGCGATGATGGTTCGTTCGTCACGTCCAGTCGTGTCGAGGCGCACCGGCTTGCATCGGCGTTCATCAAGGGCTCCACGAACTGCGGTGTAAAGATGATCGACGTCATCAGGGATCGACTGGGTCTGTCGGACGACACGTTGCTCGACCACCGCAGGATCGCTCGCGAGGTGTTCCGGCTCGATCCGATCGCCCTGCTGCACGGTGTGTTCTTTGCCGATAGCAAGTGGCCAGGTCAGCCCAAGATCGCCCGCGCTGTCACAGCTTTCATCGAAGCCGAAGGCGTTCAGCGCGTCGAAAGCGGCGGCGTCAAGAAGGACGCTGTTCGACACGCAATCGCCGAGGGAAGCGGCGGGTCAAGCGAAGGCTACGGCACGGTTCCGTTCGCTCGAACCGCTTGGACGGCCGAGCGGATCGTTGCGTCGTTCAGCATCGACCTCAAGCAGATCCGCTCGTATGGGCTCGGCGACGCTGCCTCCGCGTTCCTCGCTGACCTTGCCCAGTTCGAGATGAGATCGCTACTCGATGACGGCATGCGTCTGCGGACGGCATGCGATCTGATGCCGACGACCCAGTCGATCATCGACAAGGCAGGCGATCCGTTGCCGAGCCTGAACGAACTAGAGGCGCGGGTGCGGGCTGGCGTGGCCGCAGTGAGCGACGTGCTCGACGGGGCATCGCCGATCGATGTGGTGTGGGACGGCGGGAAGAAGAAGGAGGAGAAGAAGTGAGCACCGTTCTTGAGGTCTCCCTACCATGGGGTCGCTACCAGGCAACGCCATGGAACCGCACGCCGAACGAGGGTGCCATTGAGTGGCCGCCGTCGCCGTGGCGGCTTCTGCGGGCGTTGTACGCATCGTGGAAGACGCACGAACCGTCGTTCTCGCCCGAGCTGGTCGAGGCGCTCATCGGGACGCTGGCGGAACAACCTCCGTCGTTCGTGCTGCCCGAGCACACCGAGGCTCACACTCGCCACTACTTCCCGGGCATTGCCCATCGTGAAGGCATCAAGACCGACACATCGAAGGTGATCAACGCCACCCTCGTGACGGAACGTGACGCTCGCCTGTGGATCGAGTGGCCGCTCGATCTCGTTGGCGAGCAGCGCGAGGCCTTGCAACGATTGGCCGAGGGTGTGCGGTACTTGGGTCGGGCTGAGTCGATCGTCGAAGTTCGACTCGTCGACGCAACCGAGGAAGGCGACAGGTTCGACCCGGGCGCGTCGGCCGAGGGCGACTCGATCCGACTGCTGACCCCAGAGTGGCCGCTCGACATCGCCGCACTGACGATGACCCCTTCGATGGTGCGAGGCGATCGACGGCTGCTTCCTCCATCTACGAAGTGGACCCGGTATTCTCGGCCGACACCGATCCGACCGAGGAGGCTTCGGCGGGTGCGAGTCGCCGAACGGGTCGAGGCGATCCGGTTCGAGCTCTCCGCCAAGGTGCTGCCCTCGAGATTCGATGCCGTCACGGTCGCGGACGTCGCTCACCGAGCGCTCGTGGCCCGCTCGGATGGCACGAGTTCCACTCTACGAGGGCGTGATGATCAGGGCGAGCGGCTCTTGGGCTTGCACAGGCATGCCCACTACCTGCCGATCCCTGACCGTCTCGACGGGGGAGCGCGTCGCATCACTGGACTCGTTGTGTGGGCCCCGGATGGATTAGCCGCTGACGACCTCGCGGTCGTCCGTCGGCTTCGCTCATTGAAGTCGTGGCGGCTCGATGACTCTGGCATCAGTCGGATGGTGGTGGTCGGGGAGGGGCCGCCGGCGGTAATTGCCCCGGAGCTCGCAGGGTGCGCCTCTGTCTGGGAGTCGATCACTCCGTACGTGATGACGCGACACCACAAGGGCGAACTCGTTGATCGGCTACGGACCGATATCCGGGCCGAGCTGCGGCATCGCGGTCTAATCGACGATGTTTCCGTTGAACTCGTCCCCGGCTCATGGTTGAAGTTCAGTCGGTACCGCAAGGGTAAGGAACGCATCGCGTCGCAGCGCGCCGCGTTTGGGTTACGGCTGACCTTCCCTGAGCCGGTTGAAGGGCCGCTAGCGCTGGGACAGCTCAGTCACTTCGGTCTCGGCATGTTTCAACCGGTCCGCCCCTAATGGCCGCTGCCTCGCTACCGGCTGTGACTCCTGAGCATTGGGTACCCGAGCTCGTGCCAGCTCGAATGGTGAACGAGTTCACGTACTGCCCGCGGCTGTTCTACCTGGAGTGGGTTCAGGGGCAGTTTGAGCACAACCCCGATACCGCGGAGGGGAAGTGGCGGCATCGTGCCGTGGATCGGCCCAGCGGCCGTGTACCGCTCCCCGACGAGGGGGACGTTGCGAAAGCGACCTCCGTGCAGCTTGGCTCTGAGCGGCTAGGTCTCATCGCAGTGATCGATCTGCTGGAGTTGAAAGATGGCAAGGTGTGCCCGGTCGACACGAAGAAGGGACGACCGCCGGCCCACGGTCCGGCGTGGGAACCCGAGCTCGTCCAGCTGTGTATTCAAGGGCTGTTGCTGCGCGACCACGGCTACCAGTGCGACGAGGGGATGCTCTACTTCGCCGAGACCAATGAGAGACGCACGGTCGAGTTCGATGACGACCTCGTCAATCGTACGTTGCAGGCAGTCGAACGACTTCGTCTTGCCGCCGCGAGTGCAGAGGCCCCGCCGCCGCTGATCGACAGCCCGAAGTGCCCGCGATGCTCGCTCGTGGGGCTATGCCTACCCGACGAGCTCAACACGTTGGCGGTGCGCAGCACGCGCCCGGCTCGGCGGCTGACGCCGCGCGAGTCTGCCGCGCGCCCCATGTATGTGGGGGAGCACGGGGTCTCGATCGGGCTCCGATCAGGACGCGTAGAGGTAAGCCGAAGAGGCGACGTGCTAGCGGCGGCTCGGATCATCGACGTGTCGCAGATCAACGTTCAGGGCAACGGACAGGTGTCCACGCAGTTGCTTCGTGAGTGTTTCAGTCGCGAGATACCGGTGTGCTGGTTCAGCTCGGGCGGATGGTTCCAAGGAATCGCACAGGGACTTCCGTCGAAGAACATCGAACTGCGACGACGACAGTTCGGTGTTGCCTTCCAAGCCGGACTTCCCGTCGCGCGCCGACTCGTCGAGGGCAAGATCCGCAACTGCCGCACGCTTCTGCGTCGCAACGAGCGCGAGCCCAACGACGATGCCTTCGCTCAACTGAAGGACATGGCGGGGCGGGCGCTTCTGGCACCGAGCATCGAGTCACTTCTCGGTATCGAGGGCGTGGCTGCTCGGATCTACTTCTCCCGCTTCCCAACGATGCTGCGAACCGATCTCGGCTTCGACTTCGAGGGCCGCAACCGTCGTCCACCTCGCGATCGGGTCAACTGCTTGCTCTCATACCTGTACTCGCTGCTGGTGAAGGACCTGACTGCTGTGGTGTTCGGCGTGGGATTCGACCCATACCTCGGGATGTACCACAAACCGCGCTTCGGTAGGCCAGCGCTCGCCCTCGACCTCGCAGAAGAGTTCCGACCCTTGATCGCCGACTCTGTCGTGATCAACGTGATCAACAACGGCGAGGTCGGGCTCAATGATTTTCTCGTACGTGCTGGCGGCGTAGCGCTCACCGCGGACGGACGAAAGGCGGTGATCGCCGCATACGAGCGACGACTAGAAACCGTTGTCACGCACCCGGTGTTCGGCTACAAGGTGACGTACCGACGCGTGTTCGAGGTTCAAGCGCGAATGCTTGGGGCCTACCTGATGCGTGAAGTGCCCGACTATGTGCCGTTCACTACGCGATGACCAGGTGATCTGATGGCCCGCCGCCGATACCTCGCTGCCTACGACATTCGCGATGTCAAGCGGCTCCGGCGAGTCCACAGAATGATGAAGGCGTACGGCTGGTCGATGCAGTACTCCGTGTTCATCTGCGACCTCGACCACATGGAGTTGATCGAGTTCCGACTCGCGATCGCCAACGAGATCGACCATGCGCAGGATTCGATCGCGTTGGTCGATCTCGGTGACCCGCGCGATCGTGGTCGCGACTGCTTCAGCTTCTTCGGGGTAGCACCGACCCTGCCGACGACCGGCCCGGTGATCCTGTAGTTGCGAGCGCTCCAACCGGATGTCATCGCCAGGTGAGCGCTCGCACAGGGTTGACCTGCGATGATGGTGCACCTTGACAACTGAAAGCCGAACGAAGTCGCATTTCGTTCCGAGCACTCGCAAATGTACGGATCATCCCAGCTCAGGCGTACACTTTCGCCTGAGCCCTCCGCCTCGCCCAACGGCGAGGCCTTCATTGCGGCGGCACCATCGCCCGCTCTCCCGATGCCCCAATGAGAACTCCGCCTCGCCCAACGGCGAGGCCTTCATTGCGGCACACGTGGCACTACCACCACCAAAACCGTGAACTGCTCCTCCGCCTCGCCCAACGGCGAGGCCTTCATTGCGGCTGACCGTTGACCCGCTGACCGCTACACCCGACCCAACCGCTCCGCCTCGCCCAACGGCGAGGCCTTCATTGCGGCGAGAGCCAAATGTTGGAACCCTTTGCG
>JANYDH010000214.1 GCA_025359865.1 Actinomycetes bacterium
AGGGCCTAATAGTCATTACGTTATAATCTATTAGTATTTGCAGCAATGCCCTTTGAATATGTCAGTGGGAATGGTAATGAATTAGCGGCACTGTGGAAATCCCACGTTCAATCAACTTCTGCGCGGCACCACTAGTCAGCCCAGCACGCACCAGCCAGTACCCAGAAGGAGATCACCATGTCACCAGTCTCAGGGGTCATGACCATTCCCGATTCGATGAGCTCGGAAGGGATCGTCGCCCACGTCCGCCGACTCGAAGCACTCGGTCATCGCTCCGTCTGGATCCCCGACATGTTCGGCCGCGAGATCTACATCACGGCCGGCTACATCTTGGCCAACACCGAAACCATCACCGTCGCTTCTGCCGTGGCTCACGTGTACGGGCGCGACCCCATCGCCAGTGCGCAGGCGGGGCGGACACTGTCTGACCTTTACGGCGGCCGGTTCATCCAGGGCCTCGGTGTCTCTCATCCCATCGCGTCAGAAATGCGCCACGTGCCGTGGGAGAACCCGGTCACCAAGACCAGGGACTACGTCACTGCGATGCGTCAGCCGACCCCGTTGTTCAGCTTCGACAAGACCGCGCCGGTGCCGATCTACATCGCCGCCCACGGCCCGAAGATGCTTGGCGTCGCGGCCGAGGGGGCCGATGGTGCCAACAGCTACATGCAGACCACCGAACACACCACGGCTGCCGGCCACCGCGCCGTATCGATCTACCTCCCGTTACCCGCATATCAGCGGCAGTGGGCGGCGCAAGGCTTCACCGAGGCGGATTGGAGCAACGGTGGCAGCGACCGACTCATCGACACCTACATCGCGTGGGGCGATATCGACACCGTGTTCGAGCGGATGAACGCGCACATCGCTGCTGGCGCGAGTGCGATCGTGCTTGCCGCGCTCAACCCCGATCTGAGTGCACACGATTCGCCGTGGGACCTGGTGGAAGCGGTCGCGCCAGGACCCTGACCGGCAGTTCAGCCACGCTGGCATGATGTCGTCGCCAGCCCGGCTGACATGGAAAGATTGGCACATGAACGCCAGCAAAGAGTCACATCAACCAGAGGTACCGCTCCGGGTCTTGCACCTTGCCGAGGATCTGATCCACTACCTCGTCGCCATCGCGATGATCTTCCTTGCCGGATACGTGTTGTTCCGATCCGCGGTCGATTTCTTCGACAAAAGCGACTACGCGACCCGCGTGATCGGAGGGATCAATGGCGTGCTCTTCGTCGTCATTGTGCTCGAATTGCTCACGACCGTGCTCGCCCACTTCCACGACAGCGGATTCCAGTTGACGCCATTTCTGATCATCGGTGGCATCTCAGCGGTACGGCACATCCTCACCATCGGCGCACAGGAGTCGCTCGGTGAAGAGTCCAATCAGTCGGCCTTCAATCATGCTCAGATCGGCCTCGGTGTGAATGCCGGTGTGACCTTGGTGATGGTGGTTGCTCTGGTGCTGATGCATCGCTCCGGGACTGAAGCGAGCTAGTGCTGCACCACACCCGGCCGGCTCGACGTGTTGTTCACTTCCGGATGCCCACTGGTTACAGGCAAAATCACCCGACCTTTGGCGTTTGGTTGTCATTGACCTGCTGTCGCACAATGCCATTTGGTGGCGTGGGGGGTGGGTTGCCGCTGGTCGTCCTACCAGCAAATGCGGATGGTTGTTGCTGAACTCGTGTTTGTGTCGCAGAAGTCGGCTCGACGTCGTCGACTGACAGCCCGCCCGCCGGGCCTACCCGTTATTGCGGTGCCGAGTCGCGTCGAGTTATCGGGGCTGGCGACATGAAAGTCGACGCGATCCTCCACGCACAGCCGTCGTGGTCGCTGATGCAGACTTCCACCACAACGCGCCTGTCATGTAACGAACGTTGACGCTGAGGCGCGAGCGCATGACCGGGGTCGGGATCGAATGCCGCCAACCCCACCCGCATTCGGCGACAGCCTGTTCACAACAACCCGTTGCCACACTCAGCTCTGTGTAATGAGGCGTGTGTCGATGAGCCGCGCTGGGCTGGTTCCGACGAAACTCGTGCCCATCCACCCGAACAGATCGACCACGACATCGGTCGGACCGTACGTCGATACGCACACGTCGCCATCGGTATCGGGGGCGACGATGACGAAGTTCCCGCGGTTGACGCCAGCCGTCAGGTTGAGGCTGGACGTCAACGGGGCACCCGACGCGCACGGGTACGCCGTGAGGTAGCCACTGCTGCCTGGGTTCACGCCGGTGAGGTTGAGCAGCACTCCTGTTGCATTGTCGGCAATCCCGTGCACGCCGCGAACATGCAACCGCAACGCTTCGTGGGCATCGAGCCGGTGGGACGGAGCGACCCGGGTATCAGCGAGTCGAACGGGGTCGACCAGGCCCATCTCGGCCGACTGGTCGAACGCTCCGGCGACGTCGACGATGAGGTGCGTAGCCACGTTCGACGTGACACAGATCGAACCAGACGGACCGGGCGCCACGATCGCCAGGTTCGGCACCGTGGCACCGGCGGCGAAGTTGAGATTCGAGGTGTTGCTCGGCACGCTGCCGCATGGTTGCACCGTCGCGAACCCGCTGGCGACAGGCCCGACCGCCGTAACGGTGACGGCCACAGCCTGTGCATCGGCCGGGATTCCATGTACGCCCAGAACCGGTACCACGAGCGGTATGCCAGCGGGCTGGAGGAATCCTTGGTCGCGGGTGTCGATCAGCCGCTGGGGCGCCACCGGAATGAAGCCGGCCCCAACCGGGAACGTTCCGGTGATGTCGACGACCAGATGGGTCGCTTCGTTTCCGACTACGCAGATTGAGCCGTCGGGGGCGACTGGTACGATCGCGGCGGCCGCCACGACCTGAGCTTGCTCGAAGGTCGCGCTGGCGACAAGTGGGAGCGAGACCGAGCACGGATATGCCGTGAGGAATCCAGCGGCTCGCGGATCGACGACGGTCAAGTTGACGGCCACCGCTGCCGGGTTGACACCTGCCCCGGCCTGACCGGTGGCCGAGTCCGACGTGACCGACATCTTCGTCACGACTCCTGCGAGAGGGCGGTTCTCGGTTTCCATCACCGTGTTGGCGATGAGTTGGCTGTAGAGCGCGGCGCCGGTGCGGTTGAGGTGGATCGCGTCGTAGGTGAGACCAGGCTGGTCGGCGATTGCGGCCCAGTCGATGAGGCTCAGGTCTGGGTGGCGGGTGAGGGCCTCGCGGAGATGGCGGTTCACTTCTGGGAAGTACCAGTAGTACGGCTGGACTTCGCGCCACGCGCTCGCCGAGATGAACTCGGGCTTCACTTCGCGCAACGTGACCCAGTAGATCCGCTTCACCCCGGCTTCGCGGAGCGTAGCGATCATCAAATCGACCGAGCGATCGAATCGGGCGGGATCCCAATACGGGTAGTTGTGGCCCCCGCCGACCACCGCGACATCGCCGAACACCCACGGGGTGGTGGCCATGCGCGTCCGCACATGCTTGGACACGAGTTGCTCGACGAACAGCGCGGGTGTGCCGTCGACGGTGACCTGCCAGTCGGGTGGGAACGCGCCGGCGAGGGTGTCCTTCGCTCCGAGACCGACCGACTCGGTGACGAAGTAGACCCGCTTGTTGGGCGGAGCGATCTGTGGCCGGGTCGGTGTCGCCGGTCGGGTCGGTGATTCGGCGCGGGCGCTCATCGGCGGCGCGGCCGACGAGAGCATGGTGGCGACCAGGATGGTCACTACCAACGCCAATTTCGGTCGTGGCCGAAGAGTCATGGGATCCACCATCCAGTCGTATCGAACACGACCCCGGTCGCTATCGAACTGAGTACGCACATCGTGCCGCCTGTCGCCAGGCCGACGGTCACGGTGTTGGCAACGATGCCGCCACCCGACCCGTTGACACTGGCCGTCGTGGGCCGGTCGCCACATCCGAAGGCTGCAAGAAAGCCTGCCGTGGCCGGCGACACGATGGTGAGCGTCCCGCTCACGGCGCGTGCCTCGGGTGGTGCCACCCGAATATCAACGGTCTGTCCGGCACCCTGGATCGGCGTCCACCCACCGGTGCCGTCGCGGGTGTCGTAGACCCGTGTCGGCGTCACCGCTACGAACGCGAGATCTCCGGTGGCTGAGAACGTACCCGTGAGATCGATGATCACGTCGACGGCCACGTTCGCGTAGACACAGACCGAACCGTCGCCGCCGACCGGCACGAACGCGGCGCCGGAGATCGTCTCATTCGCGCCGAACGTCACGGTTGCGGCGTTGGGTCGGGCGGCCCCGCAGGGGTAGGCCGTGATGAACCCCGCCGCGCCCGACCCGGTGACGGCGAGGTTGAGCGCCACGGCGCTTGCGCCTGCGGGCATCGGGACGCGCATCTCCTGCAGGCGACCGCTCGTCCTGGTGTCGAGCAGCCGGGCCGGGACAGTTGGTGTCAACCGTTGACCTTCTGCGACGAATCCGCCCTGCAGGTCGACCACGACATCCGCAGCCGCTGAGGAGTAGATGCACAATCGGCGGTCGGCGGAGATCGTCAACACCGACATCGCGCTGCGCGAGACACCTGCGACGTAGTTGCCGCTCGAGGTGAGTGGGCGTGTCGGCCCGCAGGCGAACCCGGTGAGGAAGCCGGCACCGCCGGGATCGACGCTCGTGATGTTGACCGCGACCGACGAGGTACCCACCGGAACGAATGTGGACAGGTCGACCTCGACGGTACCTCCGGCGGCGAGTCGTCCTGCGTTGAGTGCGCGTGTATCGAGCACGCGTGTCGGCCCGATCGGGATGTACTCGGCGCTCGGCGCAAGACCGGCAGGCAACGAAGCATCGGTTCCGGTGTGCCGACCGACTGCGAGTTGGCGTGTGGCGTCGGCGGCCATGAGAACAGAGCGGCGCCGATAGGACGTACTTTCCGGAAGGTGGATCATGTCCCACGAGAGCGGGATTCCTTCGGCGGTGCGCGCCGCCGGCCAGTCCCACACTCGCAGGTTGCCGCGCTCGGCTGCGACCAGTTCGAGCGCGCCGTTGTAGGCGTCTGCTTCGCTCTGCAGATACGGGAACCGGGTGATCTTGCTCCACCACACCGTGTGTCCAGGGCCGATCGCATCGAGGACGTAGCGGATCGTGCCGGCGTTACAGGCGAGGTCTGCTTTGCAGAACCCGACATCGTTGTTGCCCAGGTTGACCATCACGTTGGGAGCGTCCCAGCCAGCTGCTCGCCACCACTTGATGTAGTTGGCCACCGAGAAGGTGCTGCCTGCCGGTTGGAAGTTGCCCGCCGTGTATCCCAGCCCGGCCCGGTACCGCACCGGCCCCCAACCCGATCGGTTCAACAACTCGGCCAACGTCGGCTCGATCGCCGCGCCCACGAGCACCGAGTCGCCGATCACGGTGATCGCTCCCAGCGGACCCGCCGTCGGGATGTCGATCTGCACCTCGCTGCTGATTGCAGCAACGGGGGTTGCTGGAGCGAGCACAACGAGACCGGACGCGCTCACCAGCACGGCAACGCCCACTCGACCCCACCCGTTCAGCCAGCGGCGTCCAACGATGTGCACGCGAGTGAACTTAGCGGTCGGCCTCGGCGTCATAGGATCTTCAGCGATGACTCGGCAGGCGATTGCATACCAGCCTGCCCTCGACGGTGTTCGGGCACTGGCGGTACTGGCGGTGCTGGTGTTCCACGGCGGGTTCTCCCGGTTCTCCGGCGGATATCTCGGTGTGTCGGTGTTCTTCACGATGTCAGGCTTCCTGATCACGAGTTTGATGCTCGCAGAGCACGAGACGCAGGGGCGCGTCGCCGTAGGCGCGTTCTACGCCCGTCGGGCAAAACGTCTGCTCCCCGCGAGCCTGCTGTGTCTTGCCGCGATCGCACTGCTCGATGCCACCACGCGGCTCCTCGTCGGTGCCGAGGCATTGCGCCGCGATCTGCTGGGAAGCCTGTTCCAGGTGGCCAACTGGGTGTCGCTCGCCGGTCACGACTCGTACCGACACCTGCTCGCTCGGTCGGCAGGGCAGGTGTCGCCCGTCGAGCATTACTGGTCGCTGGCGATCGAGGAGCAGTTCTACTGGCTGTGGCCGCTGATGTTCATTGGCCTCTTCCGATTGGTGCGTTCGCGACGTGCCGCGACCGTCGTTGTCGCGGTGGCGACCGGATCGTTCGGTGTCGCTGCGCCAGTCATCGCCGCGGTGTGGGGCCCGGATGCGGCGTATTGGGCCACGCCGGCGCGGGCAGCCGAGATCCTCACCGGCGTGCTCGCTGCGTTCGTCGTTCACGGTCGGAAACTTCCACAGCGTGTGGGGCTGGCGGCTCCCGTAGGTCTGGCCGTGCTCGCCGTCGCGATCGTGACCTTCCCCGCCGATAGCGGGCCGGCGTACCACGGTGCACTGCCGCTCGTGGGTCTGGTCAGTGCAGCGCTGATCGTCGGGCTCCAGGTACCCGGCAGGACCCGGTCGCTGTTGTCGACCGCTGCGTTGGTGTGGGTCGGGCGGATCAGCTACGGAGTGTACCTGCTCCATTGGCCCGTCTACGTCGTGCTCGACGAGCGACGCACGGGCTTCGGTCGCCCAGCACTGTTCGCGCTCCGCATCGCTGTCACCTTTGTCATCGCTGTGGCGAGCTACTACCTCATCGAGCGGCCGATCCGCTCCGGCCTCTCGTGGAAGCCGGTCCGTGTGGGGATGCTGGCGTTCGGCGCTTCGACGGCAGTACTTGTCGGCATCGTCGTCTCGGTCGCCCCGGGTCGTGGGAGCTACTGGCGCACATCTGGTGTTGCGGACGCTGCGGCGATCGAGACAGTCCCAGCCGGAACGTTGGCCCCACTCGTCAGGTCCAGTGCCACCGTCGCCACGGCGTCTGGCCGTACCGTCGCGTCCGACGTAACGGAGACGGATTCGACCGCGGCGCTCGATCCGAGCCCGGTCGCGGCCCCGAGTAGTACGACGCAGGCGCAGCGCCGGCCGTTGTCGCGCCCGATGCGGGTAGTCGTCGCGGGCGACTCGACGGCGGAGGCGACCGGCATGGGCTTGGCGCAGTGGGCCGTCGAACACCCAGAGCTCGCGCAGGTCACCATGCTCACCGCGCCGGGATGCGGGTTCTTGCGCGGCGGCACGCTCGACGTAGGCGGATGGACCGAGTACGAGCCCCGGTGCGCCAGCTGGCTGAACATCGACCTGCCCGGCGAGACGGCCGATCTGCAGCCAGACGTGGTGATGATGATGACGACGTCGTGGGATGTGCTCGATCGGCGCTGGCCTGGCGATGCGCCGCTCGCGACGCTCACGCCACTCGATCAGAACTACGCGCTACGACTGTTCGCCGACTTCACCGACATCACCGATCGGCTGCTCGCCGCCGGCGCCGCGCACGTGGTGTGGGTCCGTGAGCCGGTACCGCAGCCGCTGTGGGGTTTTGGGGGTCCGCAGGTGCAGTCCGACCCCGCCCGGCACCGGGTGATCGCCGACACGATCGACGCAGTCGTGGCGGCACACGACGGCAGCGTGTCGGTCGTCGATCTCCCCACGTGGCTCGCCAGCTCAGGGTTGCTGAATGATCACGACGCACGGCCTGACGGTGTGCACTGGACGCCCAAGGCAGCGGCGCGCATCGCCCGCGAGTTTCTCGGTGAACGTCTGTTACGTGCGGCGCTCGGGTGAGACAAGACCAAGACGGCGGGGCTCACGGACCCGTCGTGCAGTTTCGCTCCGGCACACATGGATCGAGCAGCCATTCGGTGATGTGGCGGGCGCGCTCGCCTGGCTGTCCTAACTCGGCGAGCAGCCGCTCGTACAAGGCTGACGACGATCGCAGGACATCCTCTGCGGGCTGGCGCTTGCCCCCTCGACCACGAACAGCGCCGAGCTGCCGTTGAGTGGAACCTGAAGGTAACCGCGGAGGCTTTCGAGTACATCGGCGAGAAGCACAGCGAACTCGGGCGTTCCGGTCACGTTGTCGACAGTGATGGTCGGCCACTCCATCGGAGCGACCTTGCAGTTGGAGTACCAGCCCACCTGCGGCGTGCAGCTCGTGATCACGATGCAACCCGGTCCGAGCTCCTGACCTGTTTCGACCGCCAATTCGCGAAGCCAGTCGAATCCGGCGTATTGCAGGTGGGTCTGTTCGACCTGTGTCGTCACGGTGGCCAGCACCCCGACGAACACGAGTGCCGCGGCGAGAGCTCCTATGGCGACAGCACCCCGCGAGGTCGGCCGCAGCACTGCGCTGGCGCCGCGCATCGCGCCGGCCATGCCGACTCCGACAACGATTGCGAGGCAAGGCGCCGGCATGACGAGGTAGTTGTGATCGACCTTGCCGGCGGTTGAGAGCAAGCCCGCGAGGGTGATTGCTCCGACGCCGAGTCCGATCGCAATGCCACGACGGGCATTGCGATCGACGATGCCGACCACGATCGCCGCGGCGAGACCGAACAGCGTCAGCGTCAGCGCCAGAGTCGCGCGATTCCAATACGGGAAGCTCTGCGGTTCGAACGGCGTGATCAGCTCACTGAATTCGCGCCAACCGCTCGCAGCGGTGAGGCCCTTCGACCCGATGAGATCCGAGTTGGCCTGTAACGGCGACCGGTCTTGTGTGAGGAGGGTTGTCATGGTCACCAGCCAGGTGGCCGCGATGGTGCCCGCAGCGGTGGTGGCCAACAGCGGCACCACGATAGGCGACCATCGCAGCCGGCCTGATTGGCATTCGATCAGGAACACGAACACGGCAGCCAGCGAGAAGGCGGCACCCGGTACGTCGGCTAGCACCATGGTCGAGCTGGACATCACTCCCGTGGTGAGGCACAGCGATGCCGCAGCGGTGATGCCCGCAGCCGGTGACGCGAGCCGGCGGGCGATTGCCCAGGTGAGGATGATCAGCGCGAGACCGCAGCAGGTGACGACCAGTCGGGCAACGAGGCTGCTTGCACCGAGCACACGGAACGGCAAGGCCATCAGTAGCGGCAGGCCCGGGGCCCGGTACTCCATCCAGTAGTAACCGGACACCGATGACCAACTGTGCAGGAAGTCGCGTCCGCGCAACGCGTCGACCGATTCGTCGTGGCCGAGTGGTACGCGCAGCACCAGCGCTCCCTTGTCGGCCAGCACGTGAGCCCGTTCGACGTCGGCGGCGTCACGCACCACTAGCGCCCCGCCTTCGCCACAGAAGAAGTTCTTGGTCTCATGGAAGCTGAGCGTGGAGAATCGTCCGAACGTGCCGAGCGGCCGGCCCCGGTGTCGGCCGAACAGACCATGGGCGTTGTTTTCCACGAGGTCGGTTCGGCCGTCGATGACCGACACGAGGTCGTCCAGATCGCAGGGGACTCCGGCGTAGTTGACGGTGACGACCGCCTTCACCTCAGGGCCGAGCAGCTCGGCCACCGATGCCGGATCCAACCCGAGGGTGCGAGGTTCGATATCGGCGAAGCGGAGGGTGGCGCCAGCCCGAGCAAATGCGAGCGCTGTTGAGGTGAACGTGAACGAGGGCACGACGACGACGTCGCCGGGCTCAATCTCGAGCAGCATCGCCACCATTTCGAGAGCGTCCGTGCATGATGTGGTGAGGAGCACGTCGGCGCTCTTGTGCCAGTCGCGGAGCAGCTCGGCAGCCGCCCGGGTGAAGGGGCCGCCCGATGATGTGTGTCCAGCCTCAATGGCTCGTCGCACGTAGTCGAGCTCGTCGCCCACGATGCGTGGCCGGTTGAAAGGCACCTCGTCGACCACCGCAGCAGAGCGCCATACCGCCGGGCGGAATGTGGCATCGCGCGTGATCAAGCGCGTCATGGCGGCCGGCCTCGGACCCGACGTGAACTCGGGGATGAGCGCCTTCCGATTGTTTCGTTGTGAACTGCTACCGGCATTTGAAGGGCTGCGCGACCCGTTCGTGTCGATCGACGTGATCCTGTCGTGGTCCACCGCCAGGGTGCGGGCCGTGCCGGTACGTTTCGACGGGCGCGCCGGTGGTGAGTCGGGCTACACCCTGCGGCGTCTGGTGCGCCATACCCTCAACATGCTCACGGGGTACAGCACGGCGCCCCTTCGCTTGGTGAGCGCTCTCGGCCTGCTCGCCTCGCTCGTCGGCTTCGCCTTGCTCGCCTATGTGCTGGTTCGCTTCTTCTTCTACTGGTCGTTCGTGCCGGGGTTTTCGTTCCTCGCGGCAGCGATCACGTTGTTTTCCGGCATTCAAATGCTGTGCATCGGCGTCTTGGGCGAGTACATGGGCCGCATCCACTTCCGCCGCATGGGCCGGCCGCCGTACATGGTGCGTGATGCCCAGGGTCGCGGTCTGGCAACGGACCCGCGTCGGGAACGGACCGAGAACCCGGGGGCGTGACGTCGCAGTTGATCAACCCGAGCGATCCGTCCGCGCCCGAGCGCGAACCTTTGGCGTCCGGTTGTTGTCAATGACAGCCAAACGCCAAAAGTCAGAGGACTTCACCCCGTCTGCGCGTCGGCGGTTGGTTCTTGTACGGTGCAGGTGGTGATACCGAATCCAGACCTTGGCCGCAGGCTCATCGTCACGACGGCTGCGCTCCGATGAGCGACGTTCATCCCAACGTCGTCCGAGTCGTCGAGGCGGCCGAGTCCCTTGGCATCGTGATCACGCCACGACGATTTCCCGAAGGAACAAAGACGGCGGTCGACGCCGCTGCTGCGATCGGGGTCGAAGTCGGCCAGATCGTGAAGAGCCTCGTGTTCGGTGTCGATGGAGAGATCGTGCTTGCCTACGTCAGCGGAGCGAATCAGTTGGACGAGCACAAACTCGCTGCGGCAGCAGGCGGGCTACGCTGCAGCCGAGTCGATGCCGATGCCGTGCGTGCCGCCACCGGCTTCCCCATTGGTGGCGTGCCGCCGTTTGGCCACACGACGCACTTGCGGATCTTCATCGATCCGGACCTGCTGCAGTACGACGAGGTGTGGGCCGCCGCCGGCACCTGGCACGACGTGTTCGGCATCGCACCCCACCAGCTGGTCGAAGCGAGCGAGGGCCTCGTCGCCGACCTTAAGCGCGGCTGAGTGCGCCCGTCCTACACTGTCGTCGTGGAGCAACTTCCCGTCATCGAGGACGATCGCGGTGTGGATGTCGGTCAGATCCGCCGGCAGCTGCGAATGTCCGTACCCGAACGCGTGTGCTCGATGGTCCACGCGGCGAATGTCATGCTCTCCATCCAGAAGACGGCACAAGCATCGCTCCGTCGCCCGGCTGGCTGATGTTCGACCCAGTGCGGATCTGCACCATCCTGAACGACGAGGGGGTCGACTACGTCGTCCTCGGCGGGTTCGCCGCCGTCGTGCATGGTTCGTCGCTGCCGACTCGGGACATCGACATTCTGCCGTCTCGCGCGCCATCGAATCTCGACCGCCTCGGCCGTGCGCTGAGACGGATGAATGCACTGATCCGAACGTCCGACGAGCCTGTGGCTGCTCCGATGGACGGTCCATTCTTGGCCAACATGCCATTCATGTTGAACCTCGTGACCGACTTCGGGGAGATGGACCTGACGTTCGCACCGTCGGGCGGGCTGGGAGGATTTGATGAGTGGAACGCGAATGCCATCGTCGTCGACATCTCCGAGGGTCTCTCGGTCCACATTGCAGCGCTCGATGACATCATCGCGTCGAAGCAGGCGGCGAACCGGCCGAAGGATCAGCGTTCGCTGCCCTATCTCGAATCGCTGCGGGATCAGTTGGGCTGAACTCGACAACGGCGGCGTGCCCCCGTTTGGGCACACGACGCACCTGCGGATCTTCATCGACCCCGATCTGCTGCAGTACGACGAGGTGTGGGCTGCCGCCAGCACGTGGCACGACGTGTTCGGTATCGCGCCCCACAAGCTCGTCGAGGCCACCGAGGGCTTGGTCACCGACTTGAAGCGCGGCTAGAGCAGGAGCGCGCTCGACACACTCACGGCTTCGAATCCGTGGCGGGCGTAGAACCGCTGGGCGCCCTCGTTGGCTACGTAGCTCTCGACGTGTGCCTCAGCGCAACCGTTCGCACGCGCCCACGTCACGAACGCTGCACTGAGCTGGCTCCCGACTCCGGCATTGCGATGAGCGGGCTCCACGTACAGGCTGCGGAGCACGCCGTATGTCACCGGGAGCCTGGTTGGCGCGGACGGCTGGAGGTATCCCACGGCGAACCCGACGGTCACGGTGTCTGCCCAGGCAAGGAGGACGATCGCCGACGGATTGCCGAGGAGGTGCTCGAAGTCGACTCGGCCCTCTCGCTCTGGCCACGTGACATCAGCGAACCGTTCGTGCTGGCCGGCGTCCTCGCGGAACAGTCCCGCCTCGAGCTCGACGAGCCTGTCGACGTCATCGAGCGTGGCGGGTTCGACGGTGGTCATCGAGGGGATCCTACGATGCTTGCGAATCATGGTGTCGGCCGATTAGATGTTCCCATGCCCGGCACCGGTGACGCCGTCGAACTGACCGCGGTCCTGTGGGTCGCGCCCGAGGGCGGGTTCAGCGCGCTGAACCCGGAGACGGGCACGACGTCGGAGGGCGAGACCCAGGCGGAGGCGTTGCGCAACTTGGCCGAGGCCACGGCGCTGTATCTCGAGGAGTTCCCCCTGCCACTCGGTCAGCGGCCAGTGATCACCACCTTCCACATCGCTGACGTTGCCTGAACTCACGCCTCGGGGATGGAGGTCATTCGCTGCACCGGCTGGTCGGGGCCAGCGAGGGCCTGGTCACCGACTTGAAGAAGGGCTGAGGACGGTCAGCGAACGGAGAGCCGGAGCACGGCAACTGTGGTCGGGAAGGTTGGTGCATTGGCCAGTCGGAGGTCGTCGGTGAGCAGACTGGCACCGAGATACTCGGCGAGAGCGACGTACAGGCCGTCGGCTCCCGACTTGTTGTGACGGTATGCCCACGCCGGTCTGATCAGCGACACCAGCCCGACCTGCCGGAGGTGCCACCGGGTGAGCCGTTCGATTGCGGCCTCGGCACGTTGGACGGTGAGCTTGCCGGCGACGACGTGTAGGTAGCGAATGCTCGCGAACACTTCCGAGTAGAAATGCTCCGGAACCCACAGTTCGGCAGCCGCCGGTACGAGCTGAGCCAGTCGGCGTCCTCGCTCGGTGGAGGTGACGATCTCGACCCCGGCGGAGGCATCGACGTCGATCGGTGTCGTCACGCGTCGGGTGAGCGGAGATGTCGGAGGATCTCGGCTGCGTTCAGCGATTCGATACTTGGCTCGTCCGGAAACTCGAGGATTTCGTCGAGGATCTCACGGCAGGCAGCAGGGGAGCAGTCCTCGTCGGGATTGAGCACCGCGATCGTGGGCGGCAGCTTCTCTGCGGGCCGAGCCATAGGGAGATGCTAACTCGCCTGCGTCACATCGACTCGCCGAACGCGCGACCGGCCCCCTGACGGACACTACGAGCAAGGCATCGGTGGTGTCCCGCCGTTTGGGCACACGACGCACTTGCGGATCTTCATCGACCCGGACCGGCTGCAGCACGAGGAGGTGTCAGCCCGTTCGCGTACGTTGGAGCGACGGGCCGCGAAACGGTCTGGTATCGGGCTGCGTAATCGTCCATCTCAATTCAGTGGAACAGTAGCGTATGAGCCCGTGAAATAGTAGCGTAGGATATTGTGACCAAGAATGCCGCCATCGCGAACTACGTGCGCCGGACCGTCGACGATCAACTCGACGTGCTCGTGCCGGCCCTCCCGGCCGTCAGCCTCGACGGGCCCAAGGGCGTGGGCAAGACCTCCACCGCACGGCAGCGGGCGACGACGATATTCGAACTCGACCGGCAGGCGACACTTGATGTCGTCCGCGCCGACCCCGACCGGCTCGTCGGTGCCCTGCCCCCCGTGCTGATCGACGAATGGCAGCGGTACCCGGCGTCATGGGATCTCGTTCGCCGCGCGGTCGATGACGACCCGACCCCGGGACAGTTCCTCCTCACCGGTTCGGTCTCACCGAGCTCGCCCGCCACACACTCCGGGGCGGCACGCATCGCCACTGTCAGGATGCGGCCGCTCACGCTTGCCGAACGCGGAGTCGGTACGCCAACGGTGAGCCTGGGGGCATTGCTTGCCGGGGTGAACGGCACCATCGCCGGGGCGACCGATGTGACCCTCGAGCAGTACGTCGAGGAGATCCTGGCGAGCGGGCTGCCAGGCATCCGGCGCCTCCCGGCCAGTGTCCGTCACGAGGTGCTCGAGGGGTACCTCCAGCTGATCATCGACCGAGACTTCCCGGAAGCCGGACGCCAGGTACGCAACCCGATGGCCCTTCGCCGTTGGATGACGGCCTATGCCGCGGCGACGGCGACAACCGCGTCGTACGACACTATCCGGGATGCCGCCACGCACCGCCAGGAGACGACAGCGAAGTCCACGGCGATCCCGTACCGCGACACGCTCGAGCGGATCTGGGTCCTCGACCCGGTTCCGGCGTGGAACCCGTCACACAGCCGCCTCACCCGCCTCAATGACAAGTCGAAGCATCACCTCGCCGACCCGGCGCTCGCCGGGGCACTCCTTGGGGCGAACGCCGACACCTTGTTGGAAGGAGCGGACGTAGGACCGGCGATCCCCCGTGATGGCACGCTGCTGGGCGCTCTATTCGAATCGCTCGTCGCCCTCGACCTGCGCGTGTTCGCCCAAGCGAACCGGGCCAGGGTCCACCACATGCGCACCTGGGGCGGCGACCGGGAGGTCGACTTCATCATCGAGCGACGCGACGCGCGGATCGTGGCGGTCGAAGTGAAACTCTCGGCGAACATCGACGACGACGACGTGAAGCACCTCGTCTGGCTGGCCGGCAAGCTCGGACCGCAACTGATCGACTCGGCGATCATCACCACCGGATCCGACGCGTACCGGCGTCCCGACGGGATCGCCGTCGTCCCCGCCGCACTTCTTGGCCCCTAGAAACTTCATCGACCGCGGTCTCGATTCTGCGCGAGCGGTGCTCGTCCGAACGTGGTCGGGACTACCTGTACGACACCGTGGACTTCATCCGCGATTAGGTCGGCGCCTTGCTCGATGCTCGCGACGACGTACTCGTGGTGTCCTGACCGGAAGCGAGAGCGGTCGTCGAAAAGACCGGAGCGCGATTTGAACAGGCACGGGGCAGCCAGGCCGACGTGATGGCCCGTCTTGCGGCGAGGACTCGCGGCGCCCCGGGAGACGGCATTGCGCCCGAACGCATCCTCCACTACTTCCTTCCACGGGCGTTCGGCGAAATCGTGGTCGACGACATGATCGACGACGTTCTGCGTGTCGGCCGCCAGTTCCGCCCCGAGGTGGTCGTCTTCGAGGCGTTCGCGCTCGCCGGGCCGCTCGCTGAGGATGTCCTCGGGGTGCCCGCTGTTGCCCACATGTTCGGGCCGCTCCCGCCTCTCGATGCGGTCGTTCTGGCCAATGATGCCGTCTCGCCGATCTGGCGAGCGCACGGTCGCAGCGTGCCCGGGTGGGCCGGCATGTTCCGACACCTGACCATTCAGATCTGCCCCCTTCGCTGGAGGTGGCCGACGTGCCCGTTGGCAAGTCGATAGGCCTTCGACCCACCGTCTTGCCAAAGGCGCCCGCGTCGACTGCCGGGCGACCGTTGGCGTACGCGACGTGCGAAGCCGCAGGCGTAGCGGTGTCGCTGCATCCCGACGTGCTTACCGCCGACACCCTTGTCGCAGCCGTTCGTAGTGTGCTCGCTGAGGCGAGCTATGGCACCGCAAGCAGTCGCTGTGCAGCGGAGATTGCCGCGATGCCCGACGCGCCGCAGGTTGTCGAGTCGCTCCGCGACTGGGTGTTACAGCGCTGACTGGGTCGGGGTGCCCGGTCGCTCGCCACGACGAAGTTGGCGGTTCCGTGCACGCCCCTGCGACGGGTAACCGGCAAAATCGTCTGACCGTTGGCGTTTGACTGTCATTGACAACAGCCCAACGCCAAAGGTCGGCCCTGACGGGCGGGCCTGATCGTCGACGCGTTCTCGCTCCTACATCTGGACCGGTTGGCGAGCGAGTTTCGGCCAGGCGAGCAGCAGGTTGCTCTTGATCGGCCCGATCCGCTGGCGGGTGACGAGGGAGCCGATGGCCATCTGTGCGGTGACGCGGTTCAGCAGTTCATCGGCGGTGAAGAACCGAACCTGCTGGCCGCTGATGCACCGGTCGGAGAACCATCCAGCCCAAAAGCCTGGTGTCTTGCGACGCTCCCATTCGACGATGACGAACAACCCGCCTTCGCGTAGCAGCGAGAATGCATCGTCGACCAGACTCTTCAGCTCGGCGTCGGGGACATGGTGGAGTACATCGATGATGGCGACCACATCGAACGGCTCTGGTGCGCTGGCAGCGAGTTCTGCCACGGTGATGTTCTGAAACGAAGCACGTGTACGGTCGCCACCGAACAGATGGCCGGGATTCTCGGAGATGTCGATCCCGAGGAACTCGCTCGTTGGTGGCAGTTGGCGCATCAACGCCTCGGCAAGGATGCCGTCGCCGCAGCCGACCTCGAGAATCCGGCCCTGGGCGCCCGCAGCGACAATTGCCTGTGACAACTTGTCGGTGTTGAGAAACACGGCCTTGACCCACTGCGAGACGCGGTGCTCGAACGGGCCGAGCATCCTCCGCCCGATGCTGCCGATGCTCATCTCGCCACCATGTCGCACTCGCGGTTCAGCGTGAGGGTCACGGCGCGGGTCATCGCGTGAGTCCGAGACGCCCGAACTCGAGCGCGACGACGGCATCGCAGTCAACGCCGGTGAGGATGGTGATGGGGCGGCGCCCGGTCCATGCATCAACCCGGTCGAGTCGGCGAATCGCCGGCCAGGTCTTGCCCCGCCCGACGCCGTGACCGCAGTCGACCCGGATCGGGTGGGTTGCCGTTTGATAGTGCTGAGGTGCGAGGAGGTAGCTGATCGCAGTGGAGTCGTGCACGTGGATCGCGTCGACACCCGACGACCGGATTGCGAACCGACGGTAGAACGGCAGGATCCTTGCCAGATGTTGTGCCCGCGGGTTGTCGATGCTGCTGATCCGGTCGAGTAGCGCGCCGCTCATGGTGGTCTGCTCGGTCACGTCGAGACCGGCCATCACCACCGGGCAATCTGCTCCGAACACGATGTCGGCCGCCTCAGGATCGTTGAGGATGTTGGCCTCTGCGGCGGGGGAGGCGTTGCCGGGGCAGAACGCGTTGCCGCCCATCAGCACGATCGACGCGACGTTCGCGGCAAGGCGTGGTTCCAGCAGCATCGCGAGGGCGATGTTGGTGAGTGGCCCGATCGGAACGAGCGTGATCTCGCCGGGTGCGGCCATCACCTGTTCGATGATGAAGTGAGCCGCGTCGACGGCGACCGGTTTGGTCAGGGGCGGCGAGGTCGCAGCATCGCCCTGGCCGTCGTCACCGTGGACGAAGTCGGCCGGACCCCGGTAGTCCATCGCCAGCGGGCGCTGTGCGCCAGCCGCGACCGGAATGTCGGTGCGTTCCGCGATCTCCAGCAACCGCAGGGCATTGCGGGTGCACGTCTCGGTGTGTGCGTTGCCGAAGATGGTGGTCAAGCCGATCACGTCGAGTTCGGGCGACGCCAATGCGTAGAAAATCGCCATCGCATCGTCGATGCCCGGGTCGGTGTCGATGATGATCTTGCGCGCGCTCATGGTGGCGACGGTAGCGGGTGGGGCAGATCAGCCCATCAATCGGTACTGCGCCAACTGTGCGGATCGAGGCCCAGCTTCTCGAATCGCTTCGCGATCCACACCGGCACTTCCAACGGTTCGTTGTTGCGGATCGCCGCGACCTGCTCGCCGTCTTCGGCCCAGACGTGGCAGGTGTTGAGGTTCATCATCAGCCCGCGCTCTCGCCCCTCGGCCGTTGCGAATGCGCCGATCTTGTCGCCCGATTCGCGGGCTTGGGCCACGCGGACTGACCACATCGACTGCACCGCTACGGGTGCCATCGCCTGCAGCAGCGCCGTGGTGTGGGTACAGCCCCGCGGGCCTCCGAACAGTTCTCGAACCTTGTGGGTGAATCCGCGGGCGATGGACAGCCCGACCAGCTTGTCGTAGTGCCCTTCGATCTTGGTGCACGACGCATGAGGATGGGTTTCGAGCACGGCTTTGGCGGAGAGGATCTCGAGCGAGGGCACCGCAATGTGCAGGTCGATGATCATGTGGTGCACGGTCAGCGGCTCGGGGTCTGTCGGCACGTAGAGGCCCGGTGGCTTCTGGTCGCGGACAGAGCCGCGCAGTACCAGGACGTCGGGCGCCTTGCGATAGGCGCGCACCACGTAGGCCCGCTCGTGGATCAACTCGTCGTCGGGGTCGACACCTTCTGGATGCGGGGCGATGTCGTCGAAGACCTCAGCGCGAGATTCGAATGCCATGTGGTGTTCCTCAGTGATTCGGTCGGTCGTGCGGTCGAGAGTTCAGGCGCTTTGCGCGAGCGCATCGAGCAGCGTGTTCCACGCCAACGTGGCGCACTTGATCCGTACCGGGAACTTGACCACGCCTTGCAGTGCTTCGAGATCGCCCAGCTTGGCAGATTCCACCAGCGCCAGATCGACCGAGGTGTCGGACTCGTCGACGTCGATCGACATCAATCCTTTGAAGCGGCGCACGAGTGCGCGAACTTCGGCGACGCTTTTGCCCTTGATCGCCTGGCTCATCATCGAAGCGGAACTCTGCGAGATGGAGCAACCCTGGCCGCCGACCTTCACATCACTGACCACGGCCCCATTTGGACCGTCTTGGACCTCGACATACACGTCGATCTCGTCACCGCACAGCGGGTTGTGCCCTACGGCGTGCGCGGCAGGAGGGGGCAGTTCGCCGCGGTTGCGCGGCGTGCGGTAGTGGTCGAGGATGATCTCGCGATACAGGTCTTCCAAGCCGGCCATGGGTTGTGCCTCCGTTCAGGTTCCGAAGATATCCGATGCGCTGTCGAGCGCGTCGGCCAGGATGTCGACCTCGGACTCGTCGTTGTAGATGTAGAAGCTCGCCCGCGCCGTGGCCGGTGCACCGAGCAGACGCATCAGCGGCTTCGCACAATGGTGGCCGGCACGTACACACACGTTGCGCTGGTCGAGCACCTGCGACAGGTCGTGCGGATGAATGTCGCGGAACGCGAAACTGAACGTGGCGCCACGCGCTTCGACGTTGGTCGGGCCGTGGATGGTGATGTCGTCTCCGAACCGTTCGGTGAGCGAACGCAATGCGTATGCCGAGATCTGCATCTCGTGATCGCGGACGTTGGCCATCCCGAGCGACGAGAGGAACTGAAGTGCGGCATGCAGCCCGATCGCCTCGATGATCGGGGGGGTGCCGGCTTCGAACTTGGCCGGTAGCGGCGCAGTGGTGAACCCGTCGAGGCGGACGTCGGCGATCATGTTGCCACCACCGAGAAACGGCGGCATCGCATCGAGCAGCGTCTCGCGACCCCACAGCATGCCGATGCCCGACGGACCGCACAGCTTGTGACTGCTGAACGCCAAGAAGTCGGCATCCCAGGCCTGCACGTCGGTGACGTTGTGGGGCACGTACTGGCAGCCGTCGACGATCGCGATCGCTCCGGCAGCATGTGCTGCCGCGCACAGTTCGCGGACCGGGGTGATGGTGCCGAGCACGTTGCTCATCGCAGTAAAGCTGAACGCCTTGGCACCGTCGAGCAACGGTGCAAGGTTGGTGAGGTCGAGCTGGCCATCGGCGGTGAGCGGCACCCAGCGCAACACGATGCCTCGCTCGGCGGCAAGTTGGTGCCACGGCACAATGTTGGCGTGGTGCTCCATGTGAGTGAGCAGTACGACATCGCCTGCATGCAGGTTCGCGTAGCCCCATGACCGCACGATCAGGTTGAGCGATTCGGTGGCGTTCTTGGTGAACACCACCTCGTGGGCGCGGCGGGCGTTGATGAACTTCTGGGTGGCGCTGCGTGCCGCTTCGAACGCATCGGTGGCCTCGGCGGCGAGCCGATAGGCGCTGCGGTTGATCGGTGCGTACGCCGTGGCCATGAACGTGGACATCGCATCGATGACCGACTGCGGCTTCTGGGTGGTGTTGGCCGAATCGAGGTAGACGATCGGCTGGCCGTCGATCAACCGGTCGAAGATCGGGAAGTCGGCCCGTACGGCTGCTACGTCGAGACTCATCGCAGCGTCACCGGAATGCCTCGTAGCCATCGCGCTCCAACTCGGCTGCCAGTTCCATCCCACCGCTGGCGACAATGCGGCCGTCGACGAGGATGTGGACCTGGTCGGGCTGTAACTCGTCGAGCAACCGCTGGTAGTGGGTGATCAGCACGACACCCATCGTGGGCCGTGCAGCACGAACTTCGCGAATCCCCTTGGCGACGATCCGCAACGCATCGATGTCGAGGCCGGAGTCGGTCTCGTCGAGAATCGCCAGATCGGGCTCGAGCATCGCCATCTGCATGATCTCGTTGCGCTTCTTCTCGCCGCCGCTGAACCCTTCGTTGAGGTAGCGGTCGACGAACGAACTGTCCATACCGAGGCGCTTCATCCAGTCCATCGCCGCCAAGCGCAGCTCCAAGACCGAGAGGTCGACTCCCTTGCGAGCCGATTTCGCCTGGCGGAGGAACTGGATCACGGACACGCCGGGGATCTCCTGCGGATACTGGAACGCGAGGAAGATGCCTGCTTTGGCGCGAACATCGGTTGGCCAGTCGGTGATGTCGTCGCCTTGGAAGTAGATGTGCCCCGACGTGACCTGGTACTCGGGCGAGGCGAGCAGCGTGCTGGCGAGTGTGCTTTTGCCGGACCCGTTCGGCCCCATGATCGCGTGCACCTCGCCGGCGTTGACCGTCAGTGACAGTCCGCGAAGGATGTCGGTGTCGTTGTCCTCCGCCGTTTCGGTGGGTCGGGCGTGGAGATCGTCGATGCGGAACAGCTCGGTCACACCGACAGTGTATTTCCCCTATCGCCATAGTGGAAACCTCATCTGAGCGAGTCACCTCCCATCAGGCGAGCAGGTTTTCGTCCCGGCTGAGTTGCCAGACCAGCTCGATGAGGTCCAGTTCCCCGCTGATCGCCACGATTTCGCCGGTGGCGACCACTTCGACATGGCCGACGAGCCGACCGGTCATCGCGTGGTGGGATCAACCCCTGCTTTCCTCGCGATGCCCGCAATTCGGGTTGTGCTGGGAGTCGCGTCGAGGTAATGGGTCAGACGACAGGTAACTCGACGCGACTTCCAGCGAATGGCAGCCATCAGGTCGCGCCACCGCTGTCGGCCGGAACTGTCCCCCTACGGGTCGCGCTCAAAGGGGCGACGTGCAGCGATGGCACGTCGGTGTACGTCGATGGCCAGATCGTCAACTCGATCGGATTTGCGGTCGAACTGGACTCGACGAGCGGCTTGCCAACCGTATCCCGATCCTCGTCGGGTAACTCGACTGCGCACTGCCGCCCCCGGCCGCTGGCCGAAAGATCAACCCCTGCTCTCCTCGCGATGCCCGCAATTCGGGTCGTGGTGGGAGTCGCGTCGAGGTAATGGGCCAGACGACAGGTAAATCGACGCGACTGCGGCCGTGCAGGGGAGTCGGGCTGCGCGGTTAGATTTGGAGTACGAGTCGTCTCGATCGGATCACGGTAGATCCAGCGGTGTGCCACGGCAGCCCGTGCATCCGTGGGATGCGCTATCCGGTCGAGATGATCGTCGAGCTGCTGTCGTCGGCGATGACGACCGATGAGGTGCTTATCGACTGCTCAGACCTCGAACGCGATGACGTCCTAGCAGCATTGGAGTTTGCCGCCATGGCCACTCGGACCCGGTCGATCATTCAGATCAACGCCGCTTGAATGCGTCTGCTCGTCGACGCACAGCTGTGGCTTCGACTCGCGGCCCTGCTCTCCGGGTTGGGTCACGACGTCGTGCACACCCGGGGCTGAGTGAAGGGAACCGGACACCTGACGAGGTGGGGCTCCTCCCGGTACCGCAGGCGAGGTTGACCGCTTCCACCGCCAGCCGGCTGAAAGGTCAACCCTGCCCTCCTTGCGATGTCCGCAATTCGGGTCTTGGTCGGAGTCGCGTCGAGGTACAGGGCCGGACGACAGGAAACTCGACGCGACTTTGGCCACGAGACACCCCGAACCAGCGGCGTGCCAGAATCGGAGGAGGTCCGGTCGATCAACTGGTGGTGAGGTCGTCGAGGATCCCGCAGAGCATTTCGATGGTCGTGCGCGGGTCGATGATGCACATTCGCAGGCAGGTTTCGCCGTGCCAGGTGGTAGGAACGACGAGTGTCACGCCGGTTGTGGCCCGGTCCTGGCTCCAGGCGTGGTATCTCGGCGAGGTCCAGCCATGAAGCCGAAACAGCACGATCGACAGATCGGGATCGAGGAGCAGTTCGAACCCCTCCCGATTGCGGATCTCGGCGGCCAGGGCGCGAGCTGTCGAGAGCGTGGCTTCGATGGCGGCTTCGTATGCGGCGGTGCCATAGGTAGCGAGGGAGAACCACAGCGGCAAACCGCGTGCCCGTCGCGACAGGTGGTAGGCGAAGTCGGCCGGGTTCCACTCGCCACGGTCCACGGCTTCGAGGTAGGCGCCGTGTTGCGAGTGAGCGCGGGTCGCGAGTGACGGATCGCGGTAGATCAGCGCGGCGCAGTCGTACGGGGTGTACAGCCATTTGTGCGGGTCGACGCCGAAGCTGTCAGCCAGCTCGATACCCGCCAGCCGCGGTCGGGCGCTGGGCGCACACAGCGCGGCCAATCCGTAGGCGCCGTCGACGTGCAGCCACAGCTCACGTTCGGCACAAACGTCCGCGATCTGGTCGAGGTGATCGACCGCGCCTGCATTCGTGGTGCCGGCGCTGGCGACTACAGCGAACACCCCGGTCCTGTTCTCGCGCGCGGCGGCTTCCAGCGCAGAGTGCAACGCGTCGCCGGTCATCCTGTCGTGGTCGTCAACGTCGACGAACACCACGTCGACATCCATCACATTCGCTGCAGCACGTACGGATGCGTGCACTTCATCGGTCGCAGCGATGCAGTATCGAGACGGGCGCGGGTGGCGCTGGGCATGGGCGTGGCGAGCGGTGACCAGTGCGCTGAGGTTGGCGGCAGACCCGCCCGACACGAAGCACCCACCAGCACCCGACGGCATACCGGCGAGACCGACGAGCCAGGCAAGGGCCTCGTTCTCTGCGGCGATCGCTCCCGCGCCTGCTTCCCACATTCCCGCGAAGATCGACGATGCGCTGACGACGAGATCGAACATAGTGGCCGCCACCGTCGGTGCCGCCGGCACATAGGCGAGGTTCAGCGGGTCGTCCATCGGGCGGCAGGCCGGCATGAGTTCGTCGCGGAACAGACGCAGCGCTTCGTGCCCGCCGAGCCCGCCCGGTGAGATCGAACCGCGAAGCAGATCGGTGAGCTCGCTCGCAGGACGGGCACCCCACACGGTTGGTTTGGCCAGCTTCAACCGTTCGATCGCGTAGCCGATCACCGAATGGGCAAGCAGGTCGGCCGATGCATCCCAGTCGTGCATCGCAGTCGGTCGTTCAGGTAGCGGTCGTTCAGGTACCCGTCGTTCAGGATTCTGGCTCACGTCAGTAGCCCGCGCGCATGGCACGCCAGATCGCTGGATAGCTCGGGTACTCGAAGCTGTCGTCCACGTAGCCGGCCTCGCGTAGCGCCTCGTGGTAGCGCGGGAGGTGGCGGAACGGGATTCCCGAGTCGACATGGTGGGCGAGGTGCCAGCCGATCCGGTACGGCACGAGCATGAACCGGGCGAACGGGTGTTGATTCACGCTGTGGGTAGTCTCACGGCGATCCGGCGAGGCCTGCATCCCGCCATGCTCGGCCACCGAGCGGAGCCGATTGATGACCCGCCACACGGTGAGATACGGCACCAGCCAGAGCAGCGGGTACACCCACCAGTGTCCGCTGCCGATCGATACGGCGATCAGCCCCATCTGCACGATCATGATCTTCCAGAACGTGAGTCGTGACCGGGTATCGGGCGACCGCCAGTTGCCGAGGAGCTGACGCATCAGCCGTAGCCCGGTTCGTCCGGTGGCATCGCGCAGCAGTTTGCGGCGAAAGCTGGCCGGCGTGATCGGGTAGCCGCGGTACAACGCAATGTCTGGTTCGTCGGGGCCGAACTCCTGGCGGTGATGAGCCATGTGCACCCGACGATAGGCGTCGGTGGAGGTGAAGCTCGGAAAGCCGAGCAGCCAACGTCCGACCAGATCATTCGCTCGACGATTCGAGAACAGGAGGCGGTGTGCGGCCTCGTGCATGAGGGACGCGAACTGCGCGTGGGTGCGGCCCATCAGCAACACACACATCGGCCAGGTCCACGGTGACCACCGGACTCCCACGTAGATGACTGCGCCGGTTTGGGCATACATGAACACCACCGATGCTGCGTTGCGCCATGACGGGATCGCTCGCAGTTCTGCGCGAAAGGTTGGGACGGCGCGACCGTCTGCGCGCACCGCGCCTGTCGCGTGAGCGATGGGCAACTGTGCTGGCACCATCCCGGCCAGCGCGTTCATCGGGGCTTCCATCGGCGCAGGAGGGGTCGTTCGATTCCGTACCAGCTTGCGGCTGCGAGCATGCTGGCGAACACAGTGGAGATGATGATGAACGACACCGGTGACGTTGCCCAGTCATGCAGTGCGATCACTTGTTGCACCGGCCATGCATACAGGTATAGACCGTAGGAGAGGTCGGCGCCTTGCAGTACTCCGGCAGCGTGGCCGAGGAGCGCGGCGATCGGTGGCAGCAGCAGCACGAGCATCGCGTTGGCTACATGTTCGGCGAAGAAAAGCGACCGAAGTCCAGCGGCGACGGCCACGATGAGCGCCAACACCGTCAGCGGTCCGAACAGGCGGATCCGGTCGGCGTATGCGGCGGCGAGCGCTCCCGCCAGGAACACGAAGACGAGCGCAACGAGTTGCGCGTCGAGATATGGACCTACCACGAACGTGGTTCCGGCAGGCCCCCAATGGAAGCCGGCCGCCAAGACCGCAGTGATGAGCAATCCGGTCGCGATCACCCTGCGTCCGCCAAACCGGGGGGCCAGCACCGCAAGCAGGCCGACGACCAGATAGCAACGCATCTCATACGGAAGGGTCCACAGCGAGCCATTGATCCAACTGTTCCCCGTCGCTCTGCCATACGGCGTGCTTCGAGCGAACACATCGCCAATGCCGTGCGAGAACTCGATCGGCATCAACGCTGCCCGGCCGACGTAGGTAAAGGGTCCGTCTGCGGCGAAGGAGAAGAAACCGCGCAGAGTGCCACGGTCGTGAATCCAGCCGATCAGGCCTGCGCCGAATGCGGAAATGATCAGCGTGACGAAGTACGCGGGCAGGATGCGTACGGCACGGGAGCGGGCGAAGGCGCGCGGTGCTCGGTTGAGGGCCGACCGGCCGACCAGCAGACCGCTGAGCGCGAAGAATCCACCGACGGCGAATCCGCCGAGCGTGAGGAAGCGGGGCGTCAACGGTGATGGTGGCTCGTCACCGAATCCTCCGAGCGCCCAGGTGTGGCTGACCAGCACCAAGAACGCGAGGATCAATCGGACGAGGTCCATGCCGGCCGACCGGCCGGCCAGGAATTGCTCGAGCGTGAGCGAAGTCAGACGTGGCTGGGCTGCGTCAACGGCCGGCAACTCGACGGTGATGTCACCAACCACGTTCCACCCACTCGGCCAGATGTGGCCGTTCGTTGCCGATCGTTGTATCCACGCCGTGGCCGGGCATCACCACGGTGTGCGCGGGCAGGATGAACAGCTTGTTGTCCAACGAGTCGATGATGGTGGCAAAGTCGCCGCCGAAACCGGTGTTGCCGGGACCACCGGGAAACAACGTGTCACCCGAGAACAACACCGGTGCCCCCTCGATCAGGAACGAGATCGACCCGGCAGTGTGCCCGGGGTTGTGGATCGCGTGTAGCCGCAACCGGCCGACCTCGATCACTTCCGCATCGTCGATGAACAGGTCGTAACCGACATCTTTGAGCATCGGAGCATCTTGGCTGGCGACGGCAACCTCGTAGCCGGCTTCGCGCATCTTCGCGACGGCACCGATGTGGTCGTGGTGCCCGTGCGTTTCGAGTACCCGGCGAACGTCGAGGCGCTGGCACAACTCGAGCAGCTTCTCGTGCTCGTTGGCCGCGTCGATCAGGACCGACTCACCGGTTTCCCGGCACCGCAATACGAAGACGTTGTTCTCGTAGGGACCAACTACCAGACGGTGGATCTCCAAGCGGCTGTCGGCCCAATGCAACGTGGTCATGCGGGCATTCTGTCACTCCGCAGCCGGGTCGCGGTCGTCCGTCTCGTGCGGATCGGCGGACGAAGGCAGGAATCGTGGGAAGCATGTCATTGACGCCATTGGGCCGCGTCGGCGAGAGTGGTGAGGTGCCTAACCATCGTGTCGTGTTCCTGGTGTTCCCGAGGTTCCAGTCGCTCGACCTGACCGGGCCGTTCGAGGTCTTCGCTGGCGCCAACGTTGCATTGGGTCGGGATGCGTACGCCCTCACTCCGGTGGCGATGGTTGCCGGTCCGGTGCGGTCCGAAAGTGGCCTCCAAGTGATGATCGACGTGGCCGCCGGCGCAGTGCGTCCCGGAGCGGTCGACACTCTCGTCGTGGCCGGTGGCAATGGGGTCATCGCCGCCCGCGATGACGAAGCGTTGGTCACCTGGGTCAGTGGGGTCGCTCGCCAAGCCGACCGTGTGGCGTCGGTATGCAGCGGTACGTTCGTGCTGGCCCAGGCTGGCCTGCTCGACGGATGCCGTGCCACGACGCATTGGTCGCGTGCCGACCGACTGGCACGCGAGTACCCGAAGATCGAGGTGGATGCCGACCCGATCTACATCCGGGCGGGAAAGGTCTGGACGTCGGCCGGTGTGACGTCCGGTATCGACCTTGCACTGGCGATGGTGGAAGACGATCACGGTGCGGCAGTTGCCCAAGCGGTGGCTCGCGGCCTGGTGATGTTCCTGCGTCGACCGGGCGGCCAGAGCCAGTTCGCTGCCGGCGTCTGGTCGGGTCCCGTTGCCGATGGGCCGATCCGCGCTACGCTCGACCGCGTTCAGTCCGACCCCTGCGCCGACTGTTCGCTACATTCGCTCGCGGCCAGCGCGTCGATGAGCGAGCGGCACTTTTCGCGTGTGTTCGTCCGCGAGGTCGGCTGCACGCCAGCGGTGTACGTCGAGCGAGTTCGTGTCGAGGCTGCCCGTCGGGCGCTCGAGCAGTCGGCGGACGGCCTTGAGCCGGTTGCCGCCCGGTGTGGCTTCGGTAGCGCCGAGACGATGCGTCGAGCGTTCATCCGACGGCTCGGCGTTCCACCGTCGGACTACCGCGGCCGATTCTACGCAGCCTCGGCCCCGTCATCCCCCCAATCACCGTCATCCCCCCATGCAGGAGCGCAGCAATGACCACGTATGGAGTTGTCACATTCACCGATGCAGAAGAACTCGACTTTGTCGGGCCGTGGGAGGTGTTCACCGTGTCGGCGATGATCAACAACCTCGCCGCCGAGGCCGAGATCGACCGGGTCGTGCTCGTCGCTCCTGGTACCGATCCGGTGCGTTGCAACAAGGGTCTCCGGGTGATCCCCGACCACTCGTTCGACGACCATCCTCCGCTCGATGTAGTACTCGTCCCCGGCGGCTTCGGCACGCGCCGAGAGGTGAACAACCCGGCCTTCATCTCGTGGCTGCAGCAGGTCGCGCCGACCTGCCAGTGGATAACGAGCGTCTGTACCGGGTCGCTGATGTTGCACGAAGCCGGTCTCGCCGCCGGTAAGCGAGTCGCCACGCACTGGGGCTTCGAAGACGAGTTCGAAAAGCGCGGCAACGTGACCATCGTCCGTGATGCTCGCTGGGTGCGTGACGGCAACGTCGTTTCCAGCCAGGGTGTGTCCGCCGGGATCGACATGTCCCTGTGGCTGATCGGTCAGATCAACGACCCGACCCACGCGAAGGCCGTCCAGCGCTACATCCAGTACGACCCGGCTCCGCCCTACCAAGCCGAAGTCTGACCGCCGCGCATCGCCACCCGCCTGCGGTCCGGCCCGGAGGTCTCGACGGTCAGGGAGCCGGCCTGCTGGCACCGGTATAGGCGGCGATCTCGCGGGCGAAGCTGTCGAAATCGTCGAGTTGCGCCAAGAACGCGACGACTCGTTGATCGTCGACGTCGGCGTAACCATGCACGAGGATGTTCCGAAACCCGTTTGCCGCCGAGCATCCGCCGGCTATGTCTGCATCGAGGATGCCCTTGGCGGCCAATAGCTCGAACGCAGCCCGGTTGGTGTCGGGCGCCCCCAGCGCATCGCTCGCGCACACGTGCTGAGCGATGTCGATCATCGCCTCGATGGCAGTGATGAACAGGTACTTGACGCTGTTGAGTTCTGTGTCGTCGCCGAGCAGCGAAGCAGCGCCGATGTCGGCTGCCGTGCGCAAGGCGGCGACGCGCCGACGCAGTTCGGCGAGCAATCGATGAATGCGGACCTCATCGACCATGTGCGACTGCGTCCAGGTATTCGCGGCGGGCACGTTCACGTCGAGGGCGCTCGTCCGCGTAGAGCTTCCTGATCGTGGCTTGCCAGTGCACTCGCGTGGGCGGGTCATCATCGAACAGGAGCATCCCGCGCGTCGCGACGATACCTCGCAACTCGAACGGAGCATCGTTCAATACCAGCAAATCGATCTGGTCGTCGAGCGGAACCTCCCATGATGGCGGTGGGTCGATGGGCCAGAAGGCCGCAACATCGATATCGGAGCCAGTGCGATCAGTCCCCGCGGCGCGGCTTCCGAACAGGAACCCGAACGAGGCACCTGACGTTCGCAACGATTCGATGTTCAAGGCGAGCACATCGTCGATGTCGCTGCGGGCGTCTGTTGCCATGGACGGATCCTACGACACGCCGCGCCTCGCCTCGCCGCCGCGCCCAACCAAAGAGCGATCTTGGACCCGCGAAAGCTCGCCTGCGGGCGGGGCACTGTCAGCTGGAGACCACGTCGAAGCCGAGGGAGAGGGCGACGGGGATCTGGCCGGGGTCGAAGGTGACGAACCGGACCGGGCGGGGGAGTCGGTCGGCGGCGGCGAGGTGCAGCGCGTCGCTGAGCCGGAGCGGCTGGTCGCGCATCAGCGCGGTCGCACGGTCGATGCAGCGCTGGTCGACGGGCACGATCGCGAGCCGGTCCCAGGTGAGCCGCACCAGATCTTCCAGGTCGCCGCGTAACACGGCCTCCTCGACGACTCGGTCGACCAGCGCGAGTGCCTCCATCAACGTGAGGCCACTCGTGCACCAATCCGGCTCGGAGGCGAGCGCGGCGGAGACGATCGCGCGCGCAGGCACGTCCAGGTGGAGCGCCACCACCGCGCTTGCGTCGAGGTACAGCGTCACCCGCGGATCTCGCGCAGCAGTCGGTCGAGGCGGACCGTGCCCCACACCTGCACCGTGTGGGGCGATACGTGCCCATCGGTGCGGCGCGGCGGGAGCACCGCACCCGATGCCACGAGCGCGGCAAGGTCGGGCGCCCCAGCAGAAGACGTCGGATCCACCGGACCGAGTTGCGCGGCGGGCCGGCCGTTGACGGTGATCACCGTCGTCTCGCCGATCGACGCACGGCGGATGCGAGCCGCCAGATCGGTACGCAATTCACGGATCCCGAGTTCCGGCATCATTGCAGTGTACAGAAGTGTACACACGCGTACGCATTCCGACTGGCGCAAACCGGCCCGGAGGCGACACCATGGTGAACATGAACTTTGCCTTCACCGAAGAACAAGAAGAACTCCGCAAGACTGTACGGGCGTTTCTCGACGCCAAGAGCCCCGAGCTTGCCGTTCGCGAGCAGATGGACACCGAGGACGGCTTCGACGCTGCTGTCTGGGCGCAGATGGGTGAGCAGATGGGCCTCCAAGGCCTGATCGTGCCGGAAGCTTTCGGCGGCTCGGGCTATGGCTACGTCGAACTCGGCATCGTGCTCGAAGAGATGGGCCGCGCGCTGTTGTGCGCCCCGTTCTTTTCCACCGTTGTGCTTGCCGGCAACACCTTGATCCACAGTGGAGACGAGGCCGCCAAGGCAGCCCATCTGCCCGGGATCGCCGCCGGCACCACGATCGCGACGCTGGCATTCACCGAGCCATCGGGCAAGTGGGACGAGGCCGGCATCACCATGCCAGCATCTGGATCTGGCACCTCGTGGACACTTACCGGTACCAAGATGTTCGTGCTCGACGGCCACAGCGCGAACCTCATCCTCGTTGCAGCCCGTACCGACAAGGGCGTCAGCCTGTTCTCCGTCGATGGTGCCGCTGCCGGCCTCACCCGCACGTCGCTCAGCACGATGGACCAGACCCGCAAGCAGGCCAAGCTCGAGTTCGCCAACACGCCCGCCACGCTCATCGGTACCGAGGGCGAAGGCTGGACCGTACTGTCGACGGTACTCGATCTCGCTGCCGTCGGCCTGGCCGCCGAGCAGGTCGGTGGTGCCCAGAAGGTGCTCGACATGGCCGTCGAGTACGCCAAGGTGCGCGTCCAGTTCGGCCGCCCGATCGGCTCGTTCCAGGCGATCAAGCACAAGTGCGCCGACATGCTGCTCGAGGTCGAGTCGGCCAAGTCGGCCGCCTATTACGGCCTGTGGTGCGCGTCGGAGATGAACGATGAACTGCCGTCGGTGGCCTCGCTTGCCAAGGCGTACTGCTCCGAGGCGTACTTCCACGCCACGGCCGAGAACATCCAGATCCACGGTGGCATCGGCTTCACCTGGGAGCACCCGGCGCACCTGTACTTCAAGCGGGCGAAGTCGTCCGAGCTGCTGTTCGGTGACCCGACGTATCACCGCGAACTGCTCGCCCAGCGCATCGGCCTCTGATCCAGCCCTCACCCAGCCCTCACCCATCAGCTTTGGTCGTGAGATGTCGCTCAGCGACAGCTCACGACCAAAGCCAGCGGTGGGATAGATAGCGTAATGATGACGCGCAGGAGTAGAGCGATGGGCACGATTCGAATGTGCGTGCGGTGATGGTCAGTCCCACAGCAGATGCGAGTCCCAAGACGCCGAGCGCAACGAAATTAGCGTCGCCAGCTCTCCGTCTCGTCGCCTGGTTGATGATTCCGGCAGCTGGATTTGTCTGGTCGTCTGTGGCGCTACAGCGTAGCTGGTTCTTCTACGACGAGTGGGCGATGATCGACCGTGTGATGCATACGAACGTTCTTGATGGTCTGTCAGCGTCATTCAACGGTCATCTGTGGATGATCAGTTCTCTGGTCTACAGGGTCCAGGTTTCTTGGTTCGGCGTCGGCAGCCACGCCTTCGTTGGTGGTGTTCTCATTGGGTCCCTCGTCGCGATGCACGTTGCCCTCACTGCACTTCTGCGGGCTTGTTCGGTGCCTCTACTGGTCAGCCTGTTGAGCGCCGGCCTGGTTACTTACTTCGGCGTTGGATCCCAGAACAGTATCTTCGCGTTCCAGGCGCCCATCAACCTTGCCATCGCCTTGAGTGCCGTGTCTGCGACGCTTGTCCTGACCCGACCGCCGTCTGGTTGGAACGCGTTGATCGTTGCTGTCTTGTTGCTGTTGTCCGTGGGCGCCGATAGTGGCACAGCGCTACCCTGGGTTTGCTTTGCTGCCGTTGTCCTAGCGCAGACATGGCGCAATCGTTACGCATGGTGCGCGGCCCCAGCGCTGTTCGGCCTCGGTGTGTGGCTGTTGGCGGGGGATCTCGGCCCGAGCCAGCCGGGAACGCTCATCGGCCGTGTGAACTTCTCGTTGCATCTACTGCTCGAGTCGTCCGGCGGTTTGGTGGGTGGGGCAGAGACCGCCGGAATCTTGGTGCTGCTGGCGTCGGCGATGATCGTTTGGGTCGGACGTCGCCGTCAGGCGATTACACGTCCTGCGTGGATCGTGTTCGGTGCGGGAACCGGCACGGCGGTCCTGATGGTCGGATCGATCGCCCAGGCGCGTGCGGCGCTTGTCGGCAGCGACTTCGTGAACTACAACCGATATCTGCAAGCTGTGGCCGTGCCACTCTTGATTGGTTTGCTTCCTGCTGTTTCGGACTCGCTCCGTTCGTTGTTCCATCGGCTGCGGCCTCATGGGCTAATCCGATTCTGGTCGGCTCTCACGTGGGCCGTCCCTTCGCTGATGATCCTGATCTCGTTCAACGCCGGACTCGACACGCGGCGCGCCTACGTAGCCGGTTTCGACTACTCGAACCTCGCCGTAGAAGCCGCATCACGCACGGCTGCCGTGGTGATCAGGGATGGCTGCCCGAATGGTCGTCGCCTCGACCTGACGAGTTCACCGGCTGCGGGACTCAGTCCGCAGATGTCTACGCAGCTCCTTGTGGAGGTCATGGCGCGCCAGGCCTATCGAGCACCTCACACTCTTGTCGTCGACCCGGTGGTCGTCGATCGAATGTGCGGCCCGATGCCTGAGCCGAGCGGAGCGCCCTAGCTCGCGGCGGTGGGGATAGCGTTACTGGCGTGGAGCTGGTCACGTGGGTGTTCATCGCAGCAGCGGCCGTGGTGGTGTTCTTGATTGCGGCGATCGTGGTCGGCCGTGAGGCGCACCGGCTCGACGCGGTCTCACCCCGGTCGGTCTACATGATCGATGAAGTGGTCGAGTTCGTCGCCGAATACCTCCCCACGGAATCGCAGGCACGGCTGACACCGGACGAGCTTGAGCAGCTTCTCACGTTCCACATGCGCTGGCTGCACGCCAAGGGCCTGCAGCCAACCAATGTGATCGACCGCCGTCAAGACATCGATGAGCTGGTGATCGTCGGTGAGGACACCGTGGTCGCCTACCTGCTGGGCGAGGCCGAGCGGGTGGGCATCGACATCCTCGACGATGTCGATGTGGTCAACGTGGTCGAAGCGCACCTGGCCTACTTCCAGGCGATCGGTGCCGTCGGTCCGATGGCCGTCGATCTCGATCTGTAACCACGGCTGAAAATCACTGGCACGCGCTCCGACAGAGTGCTTGAATGAGCGCACCAGAGAGAGGAGGTGGTCCAATAGTGATAGCCAAATGTTGTGGGACACTGGAGGTGGTTGGCCGCTAGGCCAGCACGCTGGACCGCCTGGCGAAATCCCCGCCAACCTCCGCTGCTCTTCCCGCCGAAACTCGTCCCATCGGCTTGATCCGGATGAGCAGTCTCGAATCAGCTTGCGCACCGGGGAGGTCACATGGCCTCCCCGGTGTCGCGCCTGGGCTGCGTGCGCCGCTATCTTCACGGGCATGCATCGGCCGACCCGTTTCGAGCACACCCGATTCCTCGGTGACAAGCGCACCCAACTCGTGTACGACCTCGACACCTGGGACGACTCCGCCGTGATCGACGAGATCATCACCGCAGAGACCGGGTTGTGCTTCGGGCCCGATTCGCTGGCCGAGGCACGCAACCGCGGCTACATGCTCGCAGCGCCCGGGGTGCGCCGCCGTCATCGCAAGCCACGGGCGTGACCACCGGCCCTCGGAGATGATCTCCAACGGCGAGTTCGTCTCGGGCGGTTTGACACTGCCACGGTACTTCGCTCGCCCAGCGGGCCGACACGAGGTGCTCCCCGGGCTGATCCTGGTACACGGCTTCCCGATCGGCCCGCTCGACGCACGCCAGAGCGCACTGACGTTTCCCGAGCTGATCGACCGGATCGCGAACGAGCTGAGCTGGGCGGCGATGACGTTCACGTTTCGAGGATGCGGAAAGAGCCCCGGCGATTTTTCTTTGCAGGGCTGGGTGGACGATCTCCGCGCGGCGATCGACCATCTCATTGCCGAAGCGAATCCGCTCGGCATCTGGATCGTCGGCACCAACACGGGTGGCTCGATCGCGGCATGCGTTGCGGCCGATGATCCGCGGGTCAGAGGTGTTGCCTTACTCAGCTCGCGCGCCGACTTCGACGACTGGGCCGCGCAACCGCGTCGCTTCTTGGAGCATGCTCGCGACATCGGAGCGATCCGCACCCCTGGGTTTCCGAAGGCGTTCGACGAATGGGCGCGAGAGCTACGCCGATTTCGACCAGAGGACGCGGCGCAACGGCTGGCCCCGCGACCGATGATGGTGATGCACGGCGACGATGACGAGAGCGTGCCAACGAGCGATGCCCGCCGTCTGGCCGAAGCTCACGGCAGCGCCGACCTGCGAGTGATCACCGGCGCCGGTCATCGTCTGCGCCACGACCCGCGTGCCGTGGCGGTGTTGATGGGCTGGCTCGATCGTCAGAAGTCGCTGTCCCAGTGATCTCTGTGTGACGGCTCGTGCCGGACTCAGCGCGTGAGGCGACGGCGAACGGTACTGGCCAGGTGGCGACCCTTGACCCCGGCCATCCGTTCACCCAGCCACATCGCACGGCCCTTGATCCGTTCGGTGGGCGTGAGATTGCGCAGTTGTTCGGTGAGCACGCCGGGCACCGGTGCCGGGAGCGCACTCGGCGTGGCTAGTTCGGTGGGGGCCGCCACGGTGGGAATCGACGCTCCGGGTGCCAGCAGCGCGCGCTGCATCGCGGAGCGAACGGCGAACTCGTGGGTCTCGATCAGGGTCATGATCGGCTTGCGGACCACCAGCACCGAGTCTTCCCACACCTCATTGCCCCAGTCGGTGTAGGCGTCGATCAGTTCGAACCGGAGGTAACCAGCGAGTGCACGCATGCCGTCGGTGTAGTAGCGCCAGCAGTCGAGCGGGAAGCGATGTTCGTAGCCGCCCGACGGTGCGATGAGCATGAGCAGTCCGCCCGGCTTCAACACCCGGCCGATCTCGAACGCTGACGCCCAGAAGTACTCGACATGCTCGAACGCCTGGCCCGACACGATCACATCGACCGAATCGCTGGGTACCTCGTGCCAGTCGTACGCGTTGTCGACCTGGACCGACACATTGTGGCCTGCGGCGATGTCGAGCCCGATGTACTCCCATGGGGCGCAGTCGAGCAGCGTGCGATACGTGAGGCTGACGGGGTTGACCTGTTGGCTGCCGAAGTCGAGGATGCGCAGTGGCAGATGCGCGGAGTCGGCGAGGTAGCTGTCGACGAACATCTGCATCTTGCGGTATGAACTGGCGTGCATGGTGGTCAGTCGCCGTAGCCGTCGAGGTGTGTGCTGTGCCAACGCCATGCGCTGGCGATGATGTCGTCGAGTGTGTGTATCGGCTGCCACCCGAGGGTGGCCTGGATGAGCGCCGGGTCGGCATAGGTGGCGACTGCATCGCCAGCGCGTCGCGGGCCCACCTCGTACGGCACCGTGATGCCACTGATCCGTTCGGTGGCGTGGATCACATCGAACACGCTGCTGCCCACACCGGTACCGACGTTGAGCGAGATCGCCGACCCCGCCTGTTGCTGCGCGGTGAGACCCGCGAGCCCGGCGAGATATGCGAGCGACTTGATGTGCGCGTCGGCCAGGTCGTCGATGTGGATGTAGTCGCGGATGCAGGTGCCGTCGGCAGTGGGGTAGTCGGTGCCGAACACCATGACCGCAGGCGCCCTGCCGAGCGCAGCCTTCATCACCAACGGGATGAGGTTCATCGACCGCGCCCAGTCCTCGCCGATGAGGGCGTCACTGCTCGCGCCGGCGGCATTGAAGTAGCGCAGGCTGACCGACCGGAGGCCCTTGGTGACGCCGTACCAGTACAGGATTTTTTCGACCATCGCCTTGCTCTCGGCGTACACACTCTCGGGCGCAACGGCAGCGAGTTCGGTCACCGGCACCTCGGTCGGGGTGCCGTTGACCGAGCAACTCGATGAGAACACGATGTCGCGCACGCCCGCAGCGAGCATCGCCTCGACGAGTTCCACGGTGCCGCCGATGTTATTGATCCAGTACCGCTCGGGCTGCTCCATCGATTCGCCGACGCTCTTGTACGCGGCGAAATGGACCACCTGGGTGACGTTGTGCGAGCGGCACACTTCGGTGACGAGCGCACGATCGTGGATGTCGCCGACCACGAGTTCGGCCCCGAGTAGTGCTTGGCGGTACCCGTACTCGAGCGTGTCGAGTACGACCACGTTGCGCCCCTGATCGCGAAGCATGCGGACGGTGTGCGAGCCGATGTAGCCGGCGCCGCCGGTGACGAGGACGGTCATGATTCGATTCGTTCCCATGGGAGTTGGGCAGCAACGTCGGCTGCGGTGAGACCGAGGACCGCGCTGCGGTCGACCGGGCGATAGGTGAGCGTGAGTTGGTCGAGCCCGAGCCACACGACGCCACGGGTGGCCGGGTCGACGATGAGCACTTCGTCGACGCCGTATCGCGCATAGAGCGGCAGTTTGTCCATCGTCTCATCGCGTCGTGACAGCATCTCGATCACGAGTCGGGCTCCGCTGGTGAACGCCTCGGTGGGTAATTCGTCGAGGTAGCCGGCGTCGGGAATGCGGTAGTCGTGAGGTACGCCAATGTTGAACTCGCCGAGCGTGATCAGGCCCCGCGCCTCGGCCAACGGTTCGAGCGCAGCGAGTAGCTTCAACAGGAGGAAACTGTGCCGTGGATGTGGTGCTGCGTTCATGTGATATTCGCCGTCCCAGACTTCGTCGAACTTGTCGATGCCGAGCCGGCGTCGTTCGGCAATCTGGTCGAGGGTGACGACCGCGCGCATACCGTCAGTGTAGAGAACCGGTGTCACAAGGTTTCGTGCGCGCGGAAGAACTCGACCATCCGGGTCAGCCCGTCACGCAACGAGATCGTCGGCTTCCATCCGTACGTGGATTCGATGAGCGTGCTGTCGGGTTGGCGCTGTAGTGGGTCGCCCTCACGTTCGGCAGGCAGTGCGACGGTGATGATCTCGCTGGCAGAACCGGTGATGTCGATGATCATCTCGGCCAGTTCGCGCATGGTGAACTCGCCTGCGTTGCCGACGTTGACCGGCCCGGTGATGTGCCCGTCCATCACAGCGGCGAGCCCGAGGATTTCGTCGGCGACGTGGCAGAAACTACGGGTCTGCGAGCCATCGCCATGCAGTGTGATCGGCTCGCCGCGTAGGGCCTGCACGACGAACGTGTTGACCACCCGGCCGTCAGCGGGGCGCATCCGTTCGCCGTAGGTGTTGAAGATCCGCACGATCCGCACCTCGAGGCCGTGCCAGCGATGGTAGGCCATCGTGATCGCTTCGCTGAACCGCTTTGCCTCGTCGTAACAACTGCGCGGGCCGATGCAACTGACGTTGCCCAGATAGCTCTCGGGCTGCGGGTGCACGAGTGGGTCGCCGTACACCTCGCTCGTCGAAGCGAGGAAGAACCGGGCGCTGTGCGCGACCGACAGGTCGAGCAGGTTGCGGGTGCCGGTGCTGCCGACGGCGAGGATCTCGAGTGGCATTGTGGCAAAGTCCAGCGGCGACGCAGGGCTGGCCAGGTCGAGCACATGATCGAACCTGTCGCCGCCGGGCAGCGATGTCGGCAGTGTCACGGTCACGTCGTGCTCCACCAACGTGAAGCGTGGGTGATCAGCGAGATGGGCGATGTTGGCGCGCCGTCCGGTGGAGAAGTTGTCGACTGCGGTGATGGTGTCACCGCGTGCGAGGAGGAGGTCGGCCAGATGCGAGCCGACGAATCCGCCGCCTCCGGCGATGAGGATGTTGGACATCAGCGGCCGATGCCGGTGTGGACGAATCCGGCCTTCTGCCATGCGGTGCGGTCGAGCAGGTTGCGTCCGTCGACGACCTGGCGGCCGCGCATCGTCGCTGCAACCTGTACGGGCTCGAGCCAGCGGAAGTCGTCCCATTCGGTGAGCACCGTCAGCACGTCGGCGCCAGCGGTGGCTGCGTAGCCGTCGGTGGCGACGGTGATGCCAGGGGGTACACCCGGCTTCATGGCCTCGACCGTGGGATCGAATGCCTGCACGGTAGCCCCGGCGTCGAGCAGGCGGCGGATGATCGAGATCGATGGCGAATCGCGCAGGTCGTCAGTGCGCGCCTTGAACGTGAGCCCCCACACCGCGACGACCTTGCCATCGAGGCTGCCCCCGGCGGCCACCCGGATCTTGTCGGCTACCCGGTCGAACTGCTCGTCGTTGACAGTGATGACCCCGCTCAACAGGTCGAAGTGGTAGCCGGCCTCAGTGGCGATCTTGAGCAGCGCCCGCGAATCTTTCGGAAAACAGGAGCCGCCCCATCCTGGGCCTGGACGAAGGAATTCGGTGCCGATCCGCTTGTCGTAGCCCATGCCGACGACCACATCGTTGACGTCGGCGCCGACGCCTTCACAGATCGCGGCGATCGCGTTGATGAAGCTGAGCTTGGTCGCCAGGAACGCGTTGGCCGCGTACTTGATCGTTTCGGCCGAGGCCGGGTCGGTGACGATGATCTGGGCGCGGACCTTGTCGTACAGTGCGCCGACGGCGATGGCGGCGGCGCGGTCCTCGCAGCCGACTACGACGCGGTCGGGCTTCAAGAAGTCGTCGACGGCGGAGCCTTCGCGGAGGAACTCGGGGTTGCTGACCACGCGCACGTCGGGGCGCTTCAATACCCGCTCGACCACCTTGGTGCTGCCGACGGGCACGGTCGACTTGTTGACCACGATCGCTTCGTACGGCAGCACTGGCGCGATCTGGGCAGCGGCTGTCTCGACGTAGCTCAGGTCGGCGGAGCCGTCGTCGCCCTGCGGCGTAGGGACGCACAGGAAGGCGATCTCGCAGTCGACCACTGCGGCAGCCGCGCCGAGCACGAATCGAAGGTTGCCCTTGCGGAGACCTTCCTCGACGAGTTCCTGCAACCGATGCTCGACGATCGGGATCTCACCCCGGTTCAAGCGCTCGATCTTGACGGGGTCGATGTCCGCGCACACCACGTCGTGGCCGAGGTGGGCGAAGCATGCTCCGGTGGTGAGGCCGACGTATCCGGTCCCGATGATGGCGAGGCGAGTCACGGC
>JANYDH010000025.1 GCA_025359865.1 Actinomycetes bacterium
GGCACCACTACCGGCCAGACGGAACCGAAATCGGCTGGCGCGCCGACCTCAACACCACCAGCCCAATCACCCCCCAACACCCCAACGCAACCCACAACCCCGCCGCCTGATCGACCGTAATCGGCTGTGCGCAGGTGTGCACCGGCATGAACCCGGGTGGGCTTCCTGCACGCACAGCGACCTAGTAGCCCCCCAGGTGGTGTCGCGCAGAAGTTTGTTGAATGTGATGGCCTTGTCTCTTGGCGAGCTCGAATCGCTGATCCCGACGAACTTGTGGCCAAGATGATCACATTCGTCGAGCACCGACACACTCCTCACATGGCCCGGCGACTGCGCTCCAGGGCTGACCTTCGGCCTTGGGTTGTTGCCAACAGGCTGTCGCAAATTGCGGGTGGGGTGTGGTGTTGACCGCCGCGACACGTGCCTCCACGTGTCGCCGCGATCAGCGCTTCGAACCGGCCACGGCGGAGACCCGGTCCCCCAGCCGACTGCCCTCAGTCTCGCGTACTACCACCTCAGCCTGCCGACGAGCACAATGCGGCACAATGAGCGAACGGATCCGGCGTTCCAACTCAACACGAGGGCTGACGTTTGGCGTTGGGTTGTTGTCAATGACAACCCAACGCCAAAGGTCAGTTGATTTCGCCTCACCCTCGCCTTCGTTGCGGCGGTGCTCACCGCTACGGCCGTGCGGCACACCACCACACAGCACTTGAGCTACGCCACCGCACCACGGCTCGTCGGAACGCTGATCGGCACCTGCGGCGCGATGGTCGTCATCGCCTGGTCCGAACCGCCCGACCTGACCACGGCGGGAGCGGTCTGGATCGGCATCCTCTTCACCGCATCGGCGGTCGCCGGGCATGTCGCACGAGGCGATCGCGAGCGCCGGAACACGGATCTGGCCGAACGCGAGGACATCGCCGTGGTCCGGTCCCGGCACGCGTTGTTGGCCATCGCCACCGAACGCCTTCGCATCGCCGACGAACTCAGCACGATCATCTCGCGCTCGATCCACACCGTCGCCCACGAGGCCGGCGCAGGATCGCAGCTGGTCGAGATCGACCCGGTCGCCGCCCGTACGACCCTCGAGGTGATCTCTGCGATCAGCCGAGAAGCCCTCAACGATCTACGCCGCCTACTCAAACGCATACGCACCGAAAGCGATTCCGTCGTCTGCACCCCGATCGAACCCACCCGTGTCGCCGTCGCGTCCGGTGATGCCCGATGATCCCGTCGATCCGGGTTGTCGTGGCCGATGATCAGACTCTGGTCCGCAGCGGGTTCCTCGCGCTCCTCCGATCAGAAGATGGCATCGACGTCGTCGGCGAAGCCGCAAACGGGTACGAAGCCGTCAGGGTCGCCAAGCTCGAGCGACCCGACGTGATTCTCATGGACATCCGGATGCCCGAGATGGACGGTCTGGAGGCGACCCAGCTGATCACCGCCGACCCGGCGTTGGAATCCGTGCGCATCGTGGTCCTCACCACCTTCGACCTCGACGCTACGTCCACGAGGCACTCCGGGCCGGTGCTTCCGGCTTCCTCTTGAAAGACACGCTCCCTGCCGATCTCCTGGCCGCAATACGCGTCGTCGCCGCTGGGGATGCGCTGCTCGCCCCGAGCATCACCCGACGGCTCATCGAAGACTTCCTCCGACGACCGATCGCCCAACCCGAAGACGCCCGACTCGACCAACTCACAGCCCGCGAACGCGAGGTGCTCATGGCCGTCGCCGGAGGGATGTCGAACGCCGAACTCGCCGATGAACTGTTCACGAGCCACGCCACCGCCAAGACCCACGTCAGCCACCTCCTGACGAAGTTCGCCGCTCGGGACCGGGCCCAGCTCGTCGTCGTCGCCTACGAGACCGGACTCATCACCCCCGGCCAAGTCTGACTGAGTTCTTCTCGGCATGCGCGCAAGATCATCCGGCGTAGCACTCGTGGGTTCAGACGAGGAGCGGCTGAGCCACCTGCTCGCCAACCCCGAACACTCGCCGGTACCGGTCAGTTTCGTCGCTCGGGCCGAGCGCCTTGTTCGGATTGTCGGAGAGCTTTACGGTCGGCCGGCCGTTCGCCGACACCGCCTTGCACACCAGGCTGAACGGGAGGAGTCGGTCTCCGGGCACGAGACCGCCGAAATCGTTCGTAAGCATCGTGCCCCATCCGAACGAGACCCGCACTCGCCCGGAGAAGTGCAGATGCAGACGCTGAATCTCGTCGACATCGAGCCCATCGGAGAAGATGACGAGCTTGCGGCTCGGGTCCTCGCCGCGCGACTCCCACCACCGCAGAGCCATCTCGGTGGCCCGTACGGGATCGCCGGAATCCACGCGGATGCCGGTCCAGGTCGCGAGCCAATCAGGGGCACGATGGAGAAAGGCTTCGGTCCCGTATGTGTCCGGCAGAATCACCCGCAGGTTGCCGTCGTGCTCCGCATGCCAATCGGCGAGCACACGATACGGGGCCTCGCGGAGTTCCTCGTCATCCCGGGCGAGGGCGGCGTACACCATCGGCAGTTCGTGTGCATTCGTCCCGATCGCCTCCACGTCGTGTCGCATCGCCATCAAACAGTTGGAGGTGCCGATGAATCGATCGTCGAGGCCCTCCATCAACGCCTGCACGCACCAGTCCTGCCAGAGAAACGAATGCCGTCGGCGGGTCCCGAAGTCCGAGAGGCGAAGGGCGTCGAGTTGTCGTAGGCGCCCGAGCTTCTCCCAAACCCGTGCCATGGCACGCGCATAGAGCACCTGGAGCTCGAACCGGCCCATGTCGCTGAGCACCGCACGGCTCCGTAGCTCCATCAAGATGCTGAGGGCCGGCACCTCCCAGAGCATCACCTCCGGCCACGGGCCCTCGAAGGTCAACTCGAACTGGCCGTCGCGCACCTCGAGGTGATACTCCGGTAGGCGCACGGAATCGAGCCACTCCATGAACGCACTGCTGAACATCTGACGCCTGCCGTAGAACGTGTTCCCGCGCAGCCATGTCGACTCGCCTCGTGAGAGTCGCAACGAACGTGCGTGATCGAGTTGCTCGCGCAGTGCACCCTCGTCGACAAGATCGGTCAGCCGAACCGATGGCGTGCGGTTGACGAGGCGGAACGTCACCGAGACGTCGGGCCGGTTGCGCAGCACCGACTGGCACATCAACAGCTTGTAGAAGTCGGTGTCGATCAACGAGCGGACGATCGGATCGATCCCCCAGTTGTGGTTGTGGACACGCGTCGCGATGTCGACCACGTCATGCCTCGTCGTGAACAGTGAGCACAGACATGTCGGCTATTGTTTCCTGAACTGCGAGTCAGTCATGCGTGGTTCGGCGTGATCTGGAGGTATCTGGAGGGGAGAGGCACAGATGGGGCGAGATCGATCCCGTGGAGCGACGGGCGGAGGCGGTCGCATTCAGCTGGAATCGTTGTCCAAGTGGTACGGCAATCAGCATGTGCTGAAGAACATCGATCTCGAGATCCAATCCGGCGAATTCTTCTCGCTGCTCGGTCCATCAGGCTGCGGGAAGACTACCACGCTGCGCTTGATCGGCGGGTTCGAGGCGATCGAACACGGCTCGATCCGCATCGATGGCGACGACATGAACGGCGTCCCACCAGAGAAGCGACCCGTCAACACGGTCTTCCAGAACTACGCACTGTTCCCCCACAAGACCGTTGCCGACAATGTCGCGTTCGGGCTGCGGTTCAAGGACTGCACCAAGGTCGAGACTCGTCGACGTGTCGGCGAAGCGCTCGAACTCGTGCGACTGACGGGGTTCGAGAGCCGCCGTCCACACCAACTGTCGGGCGGCCAGCCGCAGCGCGTCGCGCTCGCTCGTTCGCTGGTGTTGCGGCCGAAGGTATTACTGCTCGACGAGCCACTCGGTGCGCTCGACGCGAAACTCCGACGCGTGCTTCAGGTCGAACTCCGCGCGCTGCACCACGAGGTGGGCATCACATTCGTGTACGTCACACACGACCAAGAGGAGGCGCTCACGATGAGCGATCGTCTGGCCGTCATGCGCGCTGGCGAGATCGATCAAGTAGGCACGCCACACGAGGTGTACGACACGCCGGCCACCGCCTACGTTGCCGACTTCCTCGGGCTGGCCAACCTGCTCGCGGCGGAGGCGAGCGATGGGGCCGTGCAGCTGCTCGGTCAGCGGATCGCCACCGATACCGATGACGTGCGCGGCCCCTGCACCGTGCTTGTCCGCCCCGAACGCTTGAAGCTGGTGCCAATAGCCGAGGGCACATTGTGTGCTCAGGTCGACAACGTGGTGTTTGCCGGCGCAGTCACGCACGTGCATCTCCGTGTTGGTGATCACGCACTCCAGGCGGTGGTCACCAACGATGGCTCGTCGTTGACCATGGTAGAAGCGGGCGAAGTAGGGCTGTCGCTGGCCCCCGACGCGATCCGAGTGCTCGCAGGCTGATCAGCGTTCGACCGGGCCACGAGCGGCCAGGTAGCGCTTCGTGAACTGGATCACTTCATCGTCTTTCGGGCTGAGCACTCCATGCTCGAACGCCTTTGACGACACACCGAGATGTACCCGTTCGCACACCACGTTGTCTTGTGCGGCGATCAACTCGCTGAAGTCGACGATCTGCGACGGATTGAACCCTGGCAGGTCGATGACCTCGGGCGCGAACATGTACTCCATCGTCATCGTCGTGTGATGCGGACCCTTCGGGAACAGCGTCGTCACGATCGCGCTGGTACCGGTGACATCGATGAACATGTTCGGGAACACGGTGCCCCCGTAGTAGCTGGTGGTGTCGATACCGGAGACGCCGGGCAGCAACGGCAGGTCGGACGTACCCGAGAAGCTGAAGCTGTTGCCGCCATTGGCCAGGTTGGCGCCACCGTCGTCGCGACTGTGGTCAAGGACCCAACCACTACGGAAGAGCGGCACCACCTCGACGAGCTCGGGATGTACCCGGGTGCAATGGAGGCACTCCTGATAGTTCTCGACCACGATCTTCCAGTTCGCGGCGACCTCACACGACGTACGCACCGCCACCTTGAGTTTGCCGAACTGGTACCGCTCGAGCTGTAGCAGTTCGGTCGCGTTGGTGCTCATCCATTGGTCGAAGGCCGGCGGCTGTTTGGCGAGGCTCACGAAGATGAACCCCTGCCAGACCTGCACGTGGTGCTTCCACAGCGACAGCGCCGACTTGTCGAGATCGTCGTCGTCAAGATGTGGTGTGGCCAAGAGTCGCCCATCGAGGGCATACGTCCAGGCGTGATACGGGCACATGAGCGAACCCTGAGTGCTCTCGCTGTGCGCGTCACACAGGCGAGCACCCCGGTGTCGACAAACATTCGCGTGTGCATGGACGGTGTCGTCCAGATCGCGTGCGAGCAGCACGCTCTCACCGGCGATGTCGACCACCATCCGGTTGCCTCGGGCAAGTCGGTCGGCCCGGCCAGCCATGAACCAACCACCGTGAAACAGCTTGTTGCGCTCGACTTCGTATACCTGCTGTGAGATGTAGTCGAAGCTTGACAATGTGTGGGCAGTATTCGGCATGCCTGCGCTCCTATCCCTGGACGACCTCAGCCTACTGGAGACTGAACGACCGATCAGACAACTGAGCTACCATCGCCACATGGGGCACGCCAACAGCTCAACGCTCGACGACCTGGTTCGCCGCGAAGAGGTCGTCTTCCTGGCACGGATGACCAAGTCCACCGAGCTGTGGCGACGCGCACAACAGTCGATGCCCGGTGGCGTCACGTCCAGCTGGGCCAATTCACGACCGGTCCCGGTGTGGGTCAGCCATGGAGTCGGCGGCCACGTCTGGGACGCCGACGGGACCGAGTACATCGACATGCACGGTGGCTACGGCGTCAACGTGGTCGGGCACGCCAACCCTGCGATCGTCGATGCGGTACGCCAGCGTGTCGGGCTGGGCACCCACTTTGCCCAGCCGACCGACGATGCGATCGTGGTTGCCGAGGCGTTGGCGATCCGGTTCGGCCTGCCGCTGTGGCGGTTCACGAACTCCGGTACAGAAGCCACGATGGACGCGATGCATCTAATGCGTGCCATCTCCGGCAGGCCGTTGATCATCAAGATCGAGGGCACCTACCATGGCCACCACGACGCGACGATGGTGTCGATCTTCCGGTCGGCTGACCAACTCGGGCCCGAAGACGAGCCGTACCGAGTACCCGGCCCTGGGGTTCCTCAGGCCATGGCCGATCTGCTCCGGATCGTCCCGTACAACGACCTTCCCGCCCTCGAGCGGGTGCTGCAGCAACATCGCGGCCAGGTGGCCGGGATGATCCTGGAACCGATGCTGATGAACGCTGGCATCATCCCGCCAGCACCCGGCTATCTGCAGGGTGTCCGCGATCTCACCCGGCAGCACGGCGCGTTACTCGCGTTCGACGAAGTGAAGACGGGCATGGTCGTCGATTGGGGCGGTGCGACGCGACTGTTCGGCATCACGCCCGACATCATCTGCCTGGCGAAGGCACTCGGTGGTGGCCTTCCCTGTGGTGCGATCGGCGGCACTGCGGAGGTGATGGCCGCCATTGCAGACGGCCGGTACGACCAGATCGGCACGTTCAACGGCAACCCGCTCACCATGGCCGCTGCTCGCGCCACGCTGACAGAAGTGCTCACTCCCGACGCGTACATCGCAGCAGAGTTACTCGGCCGCAAGATGTTGCAGGGCTCGATCGATGCGCTCATCGCCAACGACCAGCCGTGTTACGGCGCTGTGTTCGGATTTAAGGGTTCGGTGGTGTTCCACGACCGACCGGCCACCAATTATCGAGAGTTTCTCGCGATCGATGCTGCCGTCAGCCACTGCCACTTCCTCGTGCAACACAACGGTGGCGTGTTCTTGCCACCGTGGGGCAAGAGCGAATCGTGGACGCTGTGCGTTGCCCACTCCGATGCCGACGGCGAACGATACGTTGCCAACGTGACCCGGCTCGGACAAGAACTGACCTGCGTCACCCAACGTTCCTCCGACATCTTCACGAACGGCGTGTTCTCATGAACGCGACGTTGCAGCAGTTCTCGCGCAGCGACGGCCCGGGGTCTGTGCTCGATGCGCTCGAAGTCGACGGAGGCGTGATCGTGCATGATCTGGTGCCGCCGGCCACGTTGGCCCAGTTCCGGGAGGACATGAACCGGCACGCATCGGGCCACCGCGTCGGGACCGCTGCAGACGATCCTTCAATACAGTCGTTCTGGGGTGCAACGACGAAACGGTTCACCCGTCTCGCGGCGCGCAGCCGAGCGTTCGTCGACATTCTGACCGACCCGTTCTACCTGTCCGTGGCCGACAAAGTCTTGCTTCCACGTGGAGGCGCCTACTGGATGAACACGGGCCAGATGATGATCATCGGGCCCGGCGAGAAGAGCCAGATCTTGCATCGTGATGCCGACAACTGGCCGACGATGAATCGTCCGGGCGGGTTCGAGGTCACGCTCAGTTGCATGTTCGCGATCTCCGACTTCACCGCCGAGGCCGGTGCCACGCGCGTAGCACCTGGGAGCCATCGCTGGGACGACTACCAACGCCGCGCGACCCCCGACGAGATGACCCAAGCCGTGATGCCAGCCGGCAGCGGGATGATCTACACCGGCCGGGTACTACACGGCGCCGGTGCCAACACCACGACCGACGAGTGGCGCTACGGCATGCATCTATCATACGTGCTCGGTTGGCTCACTCCGGAAGAGGCCGGCCCCCTCGGCACACCGTGGGAGGTGGTCAAGGACCTGCCCGAGCTGGCCCAACGACTGCTCGGCTGGCGCTGCTACAGCACCCAGAACAACAACGCCAGACTGTGGACCGTCGACTACGAGGATGTACCCGTAGGGCTGGAACTCGTCGACGACTCGTGACCTTTGGCGTCTAGGTGTCATTGACAACAACCCAACGCCAACGGTCGGCGTTAGAGACTTCGGTCCAATTCGAATGGCATGGGGAGATAGTCATACTGGAGTTCTAGTTGATCATCCGAGCAGGTGAAGGTCGCCGTTGGATCAGCAACATCAGCAATGACGAGCGGTTGAGCCGGCATCGCTACGCCATTCGCGATCACGTTGATTGTCCCATCACCGACGACACCGCTCAGCGCGAGCGTGCCGTCACCGATGTCGACACGAGCGGTTGCCACTCCGTGCAACACCGTGGAGACAGCGAAGCCGCTGGCCGCATCACGGCTGGTTTCCTCGAAGTCGACGAATGTTTGGGTGAACGTACCGTCGGCGCCGATTGCGATGATCGAGAGCCCGCTTACTTCGACGACTTCCATGTTTGCACCGAGTGCGGTTGCCGCCGCTGCGACGGAAGCCCAGTAGCCGTCATTGCGGATCGTCCAATGGCCGTCGATGCACTCCGCCGACGACTGCGTCAAGGTTGTGGTTGTGGTTGTGGTTGGGATTACTGTTGTGGTTGCCAGCGCTGTCGATGTCGTCGAGTCGACAGTGGTCACCGGTTGCGTGGTCACCGGTTGCGTGGTGACCGGTGTGGGGGCCGATGTGATGACCGAGTTGACGACGTTCACCGTGGACGGCGTCGGCCGTGAGGCCCCCTCGCCGTCGTCACGCATGGCGATGGCTGTGCTGGCCGCAACCAAGGCGACCGTGGCCGCACCGACTACCAAAGGCACCCACCTTGGGCGTGCCTTGTTCAGCAGTCCCGTGCTTGCGGGCAGTTCGTTAGGAGACATCGTCAACGGCGTGCCGCTGTAGCCGGAACCCGGCGTTGCGAGCGGCATCCCGGGATACGCGACGCTCGGAGCTGGAAGTGGCGTGCCCGGGTACGCCGCGTTCGGGTATGCCGCACCCGGCATGGGCATAGGAGTACCCGGGAAGGCGCTGCCGGCAACAGTGGCCGGAGCAGTCGCGAAAGCCGCTGTCGCTGTCTCGGAAACAGCGGCCGCGCCGAGAGCTGCGAACGCCGCACCGCAAGCCAGTTCGAGGTCGATCCCGGTGTCGATAGCTGGTGACGTCAACGCACGGCGGGCATCGGTGTATGACACTCTGATGATTTTCGCGATAGGCACTCCCGCGAGTCGTGCAGCTTCGGTCAGAAGGCCTGAGCGGTAGTCGTCGAGTCCGTCCACATGTGCCAGCGCGACAGCATCCGGCTCGACACCGTGGAGTTCTATCGCAGCAGCGACCACGGCAGCAACGAGGTGCCCGATGAGCGATTCGATGCCGTACGGCGTTCCACCGACCATCACTGGCGTCGCCTCACCGAGCCGATCTGCGAAACCTATGATGAGCCGCGATGGATCAGATGCTGCCCCGGCGGCGGACTCTCCGACGACAATGCGCCCATCGGCGGCGAGTGCGACGACCGAAGGAATCGTCGCTCCGTCAACCGCGAGCGGCGGGTGGCCGGCCGTCGCGGTCGCCCATGCCGTCGATGCATCGCCGACTGCGATGCCCAGTACGTAACCCATCAACACCCCCCATCGTTTCCGGCGACGACTACCCCGCTCTCGACTGCCGACTTTCCTCGATCAATGGCGATGGTACCCCGTAGGAGCTTCGCTGACAGGAGAACCATGCGTGCGGTCAGATGAGATCCGCAGGGTGGGGTCCGCAAGAACCAAGCCGCATCGGCAACACTGCAGGGATGAGCGAACTCCATCACCGCATCGAGTATGTCAACGGAATCCGGCTCCATTGCGTCGAGCAGGGCGAAGGCCCGTTGGTGCTGATGGTCCATGGATTCCCCGAGTCGTGGTACTCCTACCGATATCAACTCCCGGTGCTCGCTGCGGCCGGATACCGCGCCGTCGCGATCGACGTCCGCGGTTACGGCCGGTCCTCCAAGCCGACTGCGATCGACGCCTACCGGATGGTGCGCAAGGTGGCTGACAATGTGGCGTTGGTGAAGGCGCTCGGGGAGGAGACCGCTGTCATCGTCGGTCATGACTGGGGCGCCCCCATCGCCTGGACATCGGCGCTGTTGCGACCCGACGTGTTCCGTGGTGTGGCCGGCCTGTCGGTGCCGTTCGCTGCGGCCGGCGACCGGCGACCGACCGAGGTGTTCCGCGAGATGGCTGGCGCGGAGGAGTTCTACATCGAGTACTTCCAGCAGCCTGGGCGAGCCGAGGCCGAGCTGGATGCCGACGTTCGCAGTTGGCTGCTCGGCTTCTACTTCACGGCATCCGGCGATGCGCCACCGCCAGATCTCGCGGCCGGAACGGTGGCCACGGTCGCACCAGGTCGCAAGATGCGCGACCGGTTCAGCTATCCGGAGCAGATGCCTGCATGGCTGTCTGACGAGGATCTCGATTTCTACGCCGGCGAGTTCGAGCGCACCGGGTTCACCGGAGGGCTCAATCGCTATCGCAACGTCGATCGCGACTGGGAAGACCTGTCCACGTTTCGCGGCCGACCGATCGAGGTACCGGCGTTGTTCATCGGCGGCGACCGCGACGGCCCGACCATCTGGGGCCAGCGGGCCATCGACGCGTTCGCGACATCGCTGCCACGTCTGCACCGGTCGATCATCCTGCCCGGATGCGGCCATTGGACCCAGCAGGAACGGCCGGACGAGGTGAACGAGGCGCTGCTCGACTTCCTCACCGCACTCAGTTGACCGGCGTCTCAGTTGCCCCTCCAAATAGGATCACGTTTCTCCGCGTACGCTGCATTCCCTTCCGCGGCGTCGTCGGAATCGATCGCGCGGCGGTAGCTCTCGAACCCCTTGATCGACTGCATCGCCTCAACCTCGTTCATCTGCGCGGTGCGGCGGCCGATGTCGAGCACTGCGGCCACACTCAACGGTGCCGATTTCATCACCTGCACGGCGAGTTGGCGTGCGGCCGGCATCAGCTCCTCGGCAGCAACGACCCGATTGACGAGGCCCCATCGGGCAGCTTCCGGGGCGCCCATCCGCCTGCCGGCGAGTAGAAGTTCGCGGGCGATGTGCGGCGGCACCAGGCGCGGCAGTTTCACGCTCGCGGCATCGGCCAGAATGCCAAGGGCGGCCTCGGGGAGGAAGAACTGCGCGTGTTCCGCTGCCACGATCAGGTCGGCGGCGAGCGCAATCTCGAACCCGCCGCCGACCGCCATTCCGTTGACGGCGGCGATCACCGGCTTCGAGCGATTCGGCAGATCGGGGAACCCGCCGAAGCCACCTACGCCATAATCGGCGTCGAACGATTCGCCTTCACCGGCCGCGCCGAGATCCCAACCGGCGCTAAAGAACCGCTCACCGGCACCCGTGATGATCACGACCCGCACTGACGGATCGCGCTCGAACCCGGCGAACGTGTCACCAAGTGCGCAACTGGTACCGGCATCAAGGGCGTTCGCCTTCGGGCGGTCGATGGTGACCACCGCGATGCCACCGTCGATCTCGACGCGGAACCCCTGTTGCTCGGTCATTGTTGAACCCCCTCAGTGATGGTGTCGACCTCGACGATCAGCAATGCGTCGACGGCGACAGCACCGCTGCGACCGACGAGCACCGGGTTCAACTCCACCTCGACCACGTCGGTACCGACGACGCTCCCGGTGAGGCGGACCACGAGCGCGACCAGCGCGTCGATGTCGGCGGGTGGGCGGCCACGAAACCCATGAAGCAGTGGGGCGCTACGAAGCATGCCCAACGCAGAGCGAACATCGTCTGGCGTGACGGGCGCGAGTAGGTGAACGACATCGCCCCACAACTCAGTCGTCACGCCACCAAAGCCGAGCGAGACCAACCAGCCGATCGGCGGGTCACGGCGCACTGCGACGAGCACTTCGGCGACCACGTCGGTGACCGTCGATTCGACCAGATATCCGTGGTCCGTAGCCGGCATCACGGCAAGAGCGTTGGCCAGCGCAGTCGCGTCGCGGAGACCGACGTACACGCCACCCTGCTCGCTCTTGTGCGCCATCCCCAGCGCCTTCAGCGTGACCGGATAGCCAACTTCGACAGCGGCTGCGAGAACGTCGGCGACGGCGGGAACGGTTCCGGCGCTGGCGATCACACGACCCTCTGGGACGCCGACCCCGAGTCGTCTGAGCATGTCCTTCGCCGCCGCCTCGTCGACCAGACGCGTGGCAACCGGGGCGACCACAGGGGCGTGAGGAGGATCGCATCGGCGCCCGATGGTGACCGCCACCTCGAGCGCAACGAGGCCCTCCGCCAAGCCCATCAACGGGGCCAACCCGCGGCCAGCAATGTGATTACGAAGTGGTTCGTTGAGACACTCGGTCATCGTGGCCACGACGACCCCACGACGGCCGGTCGCAGCGGCCGCGTCAGCGAGCGCATCGGCGGCGACGTACCACGAGCCCGCGTCGTTGTGTGTTCCGGTCGGAGCGTCGAGCACCAGCATCGTGGCATCCTGCGGACCATCCATCACCGCGCCGAACGTGGCCGTCATCGCCGCGGAGTCGCCCCACATGAACGTGTGATAGTCGAACGGGTTGCTGACAGAAACGAGTTCAGACAGCGTGGCCTCGATCCGTGCCTGGTGACCATCGTCGAACGGTTCGAACGTGAGTGCCGAACCGTCGCTGCGGTCGGCCACGAGCGATGCCTCGCCGCCTGAACAGCTGAGCGACACCAGCCGCGACCCGCTGAGACGTCCACCCATATCGAGCAGTTTCAGCGTCTCGAGTAGCTCGGCTGGAGTTCGGACCGTGGCAACGCCATATCGCGCGAACAGCGCGTCGTAAGCGGCGGCCCTCCCCGCCATGGATCCGGTGTGCGACGCGGCGATCCGCGCACCCGCTGCCGATCGGCCGGTTTGCAGCGCGACGATCGGAATGCCCTGCGCGTTGGCACGGCGGGCAACGGTGGCAAACCGCTGCGGGTCTCGAACCGCCTCGAGGAACAGCCCGATCGCGGTGATGCGGTGATCGTCGAGCAGCGCCTCGATCGCGTCCTCTGTTCCGAGGTTCGCTTGGTTGCCCACGGTGACCATCATCGCCAACCGCAGACCGCGCTGCTGGAACGTGAGGTTGCACGCCACGTTTCCGCTCTGCGACACAATGGCAACACCACGCTCGAACGATCCGCACCCGTGCTCATCGGGCCACAACGCCACACGGTCGAACGTGTTGACGTAGCCATAGCAATTCGGCCCGAAAAACGGCAGATCACCTGCCGCGTCGAGCAGATCACGTTGTAGGTCGGTCTCGCCCGATTCCGCGAAGCCCGAGCCATAACACACCGCACCGCCGGCGCGGAGTGAACGCAATGTGCTCATCGCAAGAACGGTGGCGTGACGGTTGACACCCAAGAACACCGCGTCGGGTGTATCGGGTAGCGCGTCGAGCGATGGCAGACAGACAACTCCGGCCATCTCCTGACGGGTCGGATGCACCGGCCAGATCGGGCCATCGAACCCCAGGTTCAGGCACTGGCGGACCACCCGTTCAGCGGCGGCGCCGCCGACCACGGCAATCGACTTTGGGGCGAGGAGACGTCGAAGATCAGCCACGCTCATCCGCCGAAGGGGCGCAGCATCGACCGCGAGATGATGTGACGTTGGATCTCGCTGGTTCCATCCCAGATGCGGTCGACGCGGGTGTCTCGCCACATCCGTTCGAGCGGAAGTTCATCCATCAGCCCCATCCCCCCGAGGATCTGAATTGCCTCGTCGGTGACGAATTGGCACATCTCACTGGAGTACACCTTTGCCATCGCGATCTCGGGATCGGTCACGGTCCCTCTGGCATCTTTCCAGGCCGCCCGCAGCGTGAGCAGTTCAGCCGCATCGAGGCGGGTGGCCATGTCGGCCAGCTTGAACGACACACCCTGGAACTTGCCGATCTGCTGGCCGAACTGCTGGCGGGTGGCAGCCCACTCGGTGGCAATCCTGAGCGCACGACGGGCGCGGCCGACACACACCGCTGCCACCTGCAGCCGGGTGGAGCCGAGCCACTCGTTGACCGCATCGAAACCATGGTGCTCTTCACCGAGGATCTTCGACGCCGGTACCCGACAGTCGTCGAAGTTGATGATCTTGTTGTGGTAGCCACGGTTCGACACGCAGTTGTAGCCGGCGACCACCTCGCATCCCGGTGTGTCGAAGTCGACCAGGAACCCGGTGATCAACTTCTTCCGACCACGGCTCGTCTGCTCCTCGCCACTGGCCGCATACAAGATGACGTAGTCGGCCATGTCGGCATGGCTGATGAAGTGCTTCGTACCGTTGATCACGTAGTCGTCGCCGTCGCGCACGGCGCTGCATTTCATGCCGCGCACATCACTGCCGGCATCGGGCTCGCTCATCGCCATGCAGTCCACCCGCTCACCGCTGATGGTGGGAAGCAGGTATTCGTCGATCTGACTGCCGGTACAGGCTCGCAAGATGTTGGATGGCCGGGCGACGATGTAGTGCAGCGCATACGAGGCCGCACCGAATTCACGGTCGACCAAGGTGACGCCGAGCGAGTCGAGTCCACCGCCTCCCAACTCGGCCGGCATGTTGGCCGCATACAGACCGGCGTCGAGCGAGCGCCGTTTGATTTGCTGCACGAGTTCGGGAGGCACCTCACCCAACTTCTCCACAACCGCTTCATGTGGGAAGAACTCGTTCTCGGTGAAGGCACGCGCGGTGTCGACGACCATCTGGTGTTCGTCGGACAGTTCGAAATCCATCGTGTTCTCCTGGGTATCGGTGGGTGCAGATCAGCGGGTGGCGAACGGTAGCCGCATGACGTTGCCGACTTGAGTGGGGATCACGAGCGGGGCATGAGCATCGGCAATGGAAGCCAACGCAGCCGCAACATCTGGACGGATCGCTGTCGAGCGCCCAGCGTTCATATCGACGTGTAACAGCATCTGCTCAGCGGTGCACACCAGCGCACCGCTGTCGCCGTGATACATCATGTGGATCAGGTGAAGGCGTTTGGAATCGAGGCCGAGCACCTGGGTGGTGATGCTGATCGGTTCGTGAACGTCGACCTCGAGCAGGTACACGATGTGAGTTTCGACCGTGTAGAAGCTGTACCCCATGGCCCGGTAGGCCTCGTCGTCACCGATGTAGCGAAACAGTGCGTCGCTGGCCCACCCAGCCGCAGTCAGGTAGGCGGCCTCGGTCATATGGCCGTTGTAGTCAACCCAGTCGGGTTCGACCTGGGTGGCGTAGAGCGCGAGCGGCGTCTCAGGACTGTCACCCGGCCGCCATGGCTGTACGGCGGTAGCAGCCAGTCGTCGTGCCTCGTGTCGAGCGATCGCTGCTCCGGCACCCCTGCCCGATGGTCGCAATGCACGCATGACGGCGATCAGTGCGTCGGCATCGGGCCCGCGCTCGCCGCCGGTTAGCTGCACCAACCCAGCGCCGAACTGCCAGCGTTGATCCGGCGGTATCTCGGCGCCTACCGGCCACATGCCGATCGAGTCGTAGAACTCGGTGAGTTCAGCGGCCTGTGGTCCTGAAACCTCGACGATTGCGATCAGATGCACCGGCGAGCAGCCGTGTGCGGTCGCGTCGGTGGCGACCAAACCTGAGTATCCCGCTGGGACTGCACCTGCTACGGCCTGGATCAACCGCGCCTCGGTCAACTCGTCGTGGTTGCTGACGACACGCAACCGCGAGCGGGCTGCACCCGGGAACAGCCCCAACCGCTGCGCTTCCGGCCACAACCCATCCACCGCCGAAGCGAGCGTGGAATCATCGACGAGCACGTCGAGACCGGATGCCAAGAAGCGCGTCGCCCACTGCGCAGCCAATGCCCCGGACCCGGTCACGGCGACAACCGCAGCGTGGGCCACGGTGGCGTACGATCTCATAAGCTAAATATACATTCAGGATTGGATTCACACCGATGCCCCGACCACGACTCGACCATGTTCGCAAGGCTCAGATTCTCTCGGCGGCAGCTTCTGTACTGTCCGAACGGGGTTACGCCAATACCCGTGTCGTCGACATCGCGCGTGAAGCCGGAACCAGCCCCGCAGCGATTCTGTACTGGTTCGAGGGCAAGGATGGACTGCTGGCCCATGCGCTCGTGATGCGCGAGCAAGAGTTCCACGATCAGTTCACGGTCAAGGCCGATTCGAAGTCGTCCGCGTCCGATCGGTTGCGGATACTGATCGAGGCGATGCTGCACCACTACGACTGGAAGTTGTGGATGGAATTGTGCGTGCTTGCGCTCCGCGACGAAGCCGCGGCAGCCGAGCGCGACCGGATGGACCGCCGATGGAGGGCCGCGTTGCGAGCAGTCATCCGCGATGGCCAGCGACTGGGCGAGTTCACCGACAGCGACCCGGACGACACGATGTTCGTGCTCGCTGCGTTACTCGACGGCCTTGCGCCGCTGTTGGCCCTGAAGGCTCGCGGCGTGACTCGCGACCGGGTGGAACGGGTATGGCTCGCCGAGGCAGCGAGGCTGTTGGGTCAGGGCTTCGACGATCGCCCCCTGAAGCGCAGCCTCAGCAAGTCACCGGAACGAGTCGGGTCGTGAGCGACGACTTTGCGGCACCTTCCGCCTCGAACGCCTCGGCAAGCCCGCTCGCTGGCCCGCTCACAGGCTTGCGGGCATTGGTCACCGGTGGCGGCGCCGGGATCGGGCAGGCGATTGCCGCCACGTTGCGCCGGGACGGTGCAACGGTGCTGGTGACCGATGTCGATGCCTCTACCGCTGCGGACGTCGTGGCCGATGTCTCACGTACCGCCGACGTCGACCGCCTGTTCGTGGCCGTGCGCGACCAGATGGGTGGACTCGATCTGCTGGTCAACAATGTTGGCATCGCCGGTCCCACCGCCGTCGTGCAAGACATGGACCCCGACGAGTTCGATCACTGTGTCCAGGTCATCCTCGGCAGCACGTTCCGGTGTACCAGAGCGGCGGTCGAGCTGTTGCGTGAGCGGCCCGGATCGATCGTCAACATCTCGTCAACGGCTGGCATCTTCGGCTATGCGTTGCGCTCTCCATACGTTGCCGCCAAGTGGGGTGTGATCGGCCTCACCAAGACCTGGGCGATGGAGTTGGGCGAGGCGGGCATCCGCGTCAACGCGATCTGTCCCGGCTCGGTCGGTGGCCCGCGCATGGACGGCGTGATCGAACGTGAAGCCGCCACCCGCGGCATCGACGAGGCCTACGTTCGCCGCGCCTACCACGAGCAGGTGTCGATGAGGTCGTTCATCGACGCGAGCGACATCGGCGAGATGGTGGCGTTCCTCGCCTCGCCCGCGGCGCGGTTCATCTCGGGCCAGGTGATCTCTGTGGATGGCCACACCGAAACCCTCAGCACCCGCTGATCCGTGAGTTTCGGTGCAAGCTCAACCGCCGCAACCTCACGGAACTCGCAGCACGCAGCGCGGGCGGAGGGAGGGAGGGAGGGAGCGGGCTGGCTCAGGCGTGGGGCACCGCGGCGGCGCGCTGGACGGCGGCCACGATTCGGGTGTAGCCGGTGCACCGGCATAGGTTGCCGGACAGTCCGATCCGAACTTGCTCCTCGGACGGCGATGGATTGTCGGCCAGTAACGCCATCGCCGACATGATCATCCCAGGGGTACAGAATCCACACTGCACACCGCCTTCATCCAGCAGCGCTTGTTGCAGTGGGTGCAGGTCGTCGCCGGTCATCACGCCCTCGATGGTGGTGATCGCGCGGCCCTGCGCTTGCACGGCGAGATAGCTGCACGAGTTCACCGGGCGACCGTCGAGCAACACCATGCACGCGCCGCATTCGCAGTCGTCGCAGCCTTCCTTGGTTCCGGTGAGGCCGACCTCGCCACGGATCACACTGAGCAGGTTGCGGTCCTGTTCGATGTGTACCGGATAGGCGATGCCGTTGACGTCGAGAGTGACGTCGAACGTGCCACTGGCAGTGGTCGAGTCGGTCACGATGCGGCTCCGATTCCGATGGCGCGGTTCAGGGGGATGGCAACGATGTCGCCGGCGGCCCGACGTGCGGCGGCTTCTACGGCTCGGCGGGCCATCACGCCGACTGTGTGACGCCGATACTGAGCCGATGCCCGCACGTCACTGATCGGAGTGGCCTGTCCCGCCGCCAAGACACCAACGCGCACGGCGGCCTCTGGCACGTTGGCCCCAGCCAGCGAATGGAGGCCGTCGACCATGATGATGGTCGGCGCTACCGCGGTGAGCGCAACCGACGCCGACACGACGAAACCGTCTTCATCGAGCACCACGCAGGCGGCTGCGCCGACGACTGCGATCTCCATTGCACGGCGATATTCGAGCCGGAGGTATGCACTGCCCGAACGAACCAGCGGAGTGGGAATGTGGACCATCACACACAGTTCGTCGGGCGCAGCGCTGGTGCGACCCGGCCCGGTCCACAACTCGGACAACGGCACGCGACGCGAACCGCGCATCGACTGCAACTCAACCTGTGCACCGAGCACGAGCAGCGGTGCCCCGGTGTCCATCGCCGGCGAAGCATTCATGATGTTGCCGCCGATCGTGCCCAGATTGCGAGTGCTCGGCGACCCGACCAGTGCGCTCGCGTCGGCGAGCCCGGAATACGCCGATGCAAGCAACGGGTGAGATTCGAGCACGCTGTGGGACACGCCGGACCCGATGGTGACACCATCGGCAGTGTCGTGAACGACGAGTAACGCTTCGATGCGGTCGATCGCGACCAAGTGCTGTGGCAGTGCAGCTTTGCCGTGGCGCGCTCCGACCACAAGGTCGGTGCCTCCGGCGATCGGCCTAGCCCCGGAGGCCATCGCGGCCACGGCCTCGGCGATTGTCGTGGCGATAACGAAGCTCACGATGCGTCCCCCTGGATCGTGTTCCACACACGCTCCGCCGTCATCGGCAACTGCCGTACTGGTCTGCCGATCAGCTTGGCGAGGGCATTCGAGATGGCCGCCGCAGTGGCGATGTTGGGGGCCTCGGCCAGGCCTTTGGCACCACGCGGCCCTGCGTCGGGCGTGAAGATCTCTACGAACTGCACCAAGATCGGTGGCGCATCGGCGCAGGTCTGCAACTTGTACTCCAGCAGCGCGGCGTTTCGCTGGCGGGCCTGGTCGTCGTAGGTGGTGCCCTCGCTGAGCGCTTGGCCGATACCCATCATGACGGCGCCCTCGACCTGCCCATGAGCGCCGATCGGATTGATGATAATGCCCGAATCATGAGCGGCACTCACATGCAGCACCCGGGCCACACCGGTGTCGCGGTCGAGCTTCACGCGGACCGCGTGGCACGAGAACTGCGGGGCCACGAAGGCCGCCATACCCAGGTCGCCGACACAGCTTGACCCAGCCAGCGGTGGGGCCTCGGCCGGGGTGCTCGAACCGTGACCGATCAACAGTTGCCCTCCGGCGGCAATCCCGGCCAGTTCGACCAACGACACCGTCGTCGCGGGCGTACCAGCGACGTAGGCATGGCCGTCGGCGAGCACGATGTCGGCCTCGGCGGCCTCCAAGTGATCGGCTGCCAACTTCTTCAATTGCTCGGCAACCTGCCCTGCGGCGGCGATCACGGCCCTGCCGTTGTTGAGTAACGTCTGCGAGCCGGTGGCCCCCATGTCATAGGGCGCGACTGCGGTGTCCTGGTAGACGAGCTCGAAGTCTTCCGGTTTCATGCCCAGCTCATCGGCGGCCAGGTCGCGCAGCGTCATCACCGAGCCGGTGCCGCACTCTTGGGCACCGGTGATGATCTGTCCGGCGCCGTCGCCGTCGATCTTGATGTACGCGCCCGACGGGACCGAGAAGCTGGGCCACCACCCGATTGCCACCCCGATTGCCTCGTCGTCGGGCAACGGTTGCCCGTAGCCAGCCCCGCCAGCAGCTAGATCGATGCACTGCTGTAGTCCGATCTCGCCATAGGTTTGCCCGCTCGGACCGACGGCACCGGTGTCGACCGCGTTGCGGCGACGAAACTCGACCGGGTCGATACCGACCGCTGCAGCTACCTCATCGGTGTGCGACTCCAACGCCCAACACGCCTGCGGTGCAGTTGGGGCACGAACCGAGCCGGACGGCTGGTGGTTTGTGTAGACGAGATGCGCCTCCACCTGCACATTAGGAATCCGGTACGGCCCGGCCGTGTGCATGGCTGCGAGTTGGCTGAAGAAGGCCGCATCGGCCGTGTAGGCACCGTTGTCCATCGCTAGCCAGGCCCGGCGGGCCGTGATGGTTCCATCATCGAGCACACCGGTTTCGATGTTGAACACGATGCTCTCACGGCGTCGGTCGGGGGCGATGAACTCCTCGCGCCGAGTGAACACCAACCGAACGGGTCGTTTCGCGACCCGGGCGAGCGCGGCGATGTGCGCCTCGTAGTGGAAGCCGCACTTGCCGCCGAACCCACCACCGAGGTGGGGGACGATGATCCGCACCCGGTTGGTGGGCAGTTGCAGCGTCTCGCACACGCCGGCGCGGGCATCGAACGGCACCTGGGTAGTGGTCCAGATCGTGACCTTGTTGCCCTCCCACTGGGCAACCACGGCGCGTGGCTCGATCGGCACCGCATGACACCCGTCGGCCACGTATCGGCTCTCGATGATGTGGTCGGCGGCCGCCATGCCTGCGCCGACATCACCCTTGGTGATCGACGCAAACGACGCGTCGTTGCGGTCGCGCACCAACGCATCGGCTGCGCCGTACGACTGCCAATCCGGATGCACCAACGCAGATTCAACAGACAGCGCCGCCTCGATGTCGTTGATGACGGGTAGTGGTTCGTACTCGACAACGATCGCATCGACCGCGCGCTGGGCGACCACCGCATTGACCGCAGCGACTGCGGCGACGATCTCACCCTCGAAGCGCACCACGTCACGCGCGAACAGCGTGCGATCTTGCACGAATGGGCCGAAGCGCACATCGGGCACGTCATCGGCGGTGAGCACCGCGAACACCCCAGGCATCGCTCTCGCGGCTGTGACGTCGAGCCGAACAATACGGGCGTGGCCGATGTTCGCGTAACGGAACTTGGCGGCAAGCACTCCGGTGAGGGAGAGATCGGCGGTATAGCGCCCGCTACCGGTGACCTTGTCGGGGCCGTCGGCGCGCACGAATCGCGGTGGGCTAGTTGTGATGGCGGTCGTTGTGGCGGTCATGGCGTGATGTCCTCCGGGGCCACAATGTGTCACATCTCGAGGCGGCGCGCGTACACCGGTCAGATGCTCATGCCGGTCAGTCCCACGGCGGCTCCATCGGTGCCGCTACTGCGCCTGTTCATCATCCGCATCGCGAGTGCCGCCAAGCCGACCGCCACCAGGGTGACGACCAGCATCACGGTGGCCAGCGCGTTGAGTGCTGGAGTGGAACCTGCTCGGGCACCGGAGTAGATCTTGATCGGCACCGTCTCGGTCGACGCCCCGGTTGACAGGAATGACGAGATCACGAAATCGTCGACCGACGTGGCGAACACCGTCATCAGGCTGGCGAAGATCGCTGGGCCGAGCAGCGGCAACAGGACCAGGCGGATGGCTTGAAACCGGCTGGCACCAAGGTCGCGCGCTGCTTCTTCGTACTGCGTACCGATTGCCGCGAGGCGACCGCGGATGATCACCACTACGAACGACAAGGTGAACGTGACGTGACCGAGCAGTTGCGTGGTGATTCCGCCCGGCAGGCCCTTGTACACCTGGGTGAACACGAGGAACAGGGCGACGCCGAACACGATCTCGGGTGTGACGATCGGCAACAACATCAGCCCATTTGCTGCTCCCGACACCTTGCCGCGCCACCGATGCAATCCGATAGCCATCGCGACGCCCACCGGCGTGGCGATCAGCATGGTCAGGCATGCAAGGGTGAGCGTGTTCGAGAGGGCGGTTTGCAGACTGTCGTCGTGCCAGACCGACAATGTTGGGTCGGTCCAGTACCACCGGAACGACATCGGTTGGAATGCCGACCGGCTTTTGCCCGAGTTGAGCGAGATCCGCACGGCCACCAGCACCGGCAACAGTGACCACAGCACGTACAGCCAAGTGACAACGGCAAGTCCGTGCGCCCTGCCTCGGCTACCCCGACGGCTACTACGACGGCTGCTAGCACGATCGCTGCGGAGCAGGCTCACCGTTCGGCCTGGCGTTGCTGGCGGACCGTGGTGACAAGGTAGTACAACATCAGCACGAAAAGGAACGCCATCAGCACCAGCACCAACGACGCGCCGGTCTGTGGCTGGCTCGAGCCTCGCAGGTAGTACTCGATCTGGTTGCCGATCATCCCTGTGCGCGGCGAGCCGCTGGTGAGATAGGTATTGGTGTAGTAGTCGCCGAACATCGGCAACACGGTGATCACGCTTGCGGCCAACAACCCGGGTACCGACAGAGGCAAGGTGACACGGAGGAACGTGCTGAACGCCGATGCCCCAAGATCACGACTTGCCTCGAGTAGTCGACCATCGATGCGCTCGAGCGCTGCATACAGCGCGAGGATGAAGAACGGCACGTAGCCGTAAACGAGACCGATCACCACGGTCGGCCAATCACCGTCCAGCCAGTTGTGCGGTGTGTCCATCAGTCCCAACCACCCGAGCGCCTTGTTGACGAACCCGTCGAGTTGGAGGAGGTTGGTCCAGGCCAGCATCCGCATCAAATAGCTGATCCAGAACGGCAATACGAGCAACGCCAACAGTATCCCACGCGAGCGTTGGGCCTTACGAGCGACGAAGTAGGCGACCGGATAGCCGATCGCGATGCAGCCGACGAGCGCTAGTGCGACGAACCAGAACGTACGGATGAAGACCGTGCCCAGATCTCCGCCGACGATGCGGTCGAGGACCCTACCCATCGCCGCGTAGTCCCAGTCGAGCGGATTCCACGCCGGCTGCGGGGTCTTCAACAACGGTTCTATCTGGCCGAACGCAACCGCCAATACCGCGTAGATCGGCACAAGGAAGAAGGCGATCAGCCATCCAATCCCTGGCAACGCGAAGCCAGCCCACACTCGGGTAGGGCGACGCCGCGCGACGACAACACGGCCGGTCACGGCGTCAGCCGCCAGCAGTGAATTTCGACCACGCCAACTCGTACTTCGCATCACCGTCTGTGCCGAGTGGCTTGTACGAAAGTCCCTTCGCGATGTCATCGTTGGTGGGCACGCAGTCACGCAGGTTCGCAGGGACGTACCCCTGGGCAATCACGTAGTCCGCGTCGAGCTTGGTCAGCGCCGGGAGGTACCCGTTCGTGCTGAAGTTCTTCTCGGCCACCGCGTTGTCGAGCAGGAAGTCGAGGTACAGATGGGCGAGCACCGGACTTTCCGCCTGGGCCAGAACACCCATGCTGTCATTGATGACCACGTACTGCTCGGCCGGTGGGCGCCAGAAGCCGAGCACCTCAGCGGTGACGCCCTCCGGCAGGTAGCCGGCAGCAGCAACGATGAGATCTGCGCTCCACGTTTGGGCGATCGAGGTCCCCCCTCGGGGATGTCTTTATACGCCTCGATGTTGACCTTCACGTTGACGCTACCGATGAGCTCCATCACGTCGGCCAGAGCCTGATCGATGATCTTCTGGTCGGTGGTGTTGATGTCGGTCAACCCGCGTCGGAGCATTGCCATCGTGAACGCCTCGCGGTCGTCGTCGAGGACCGACACCTGACCCTTGAAATCGGTGGCGTTCCAGATCGTGTCCCACCCCTGCTGGACCACCAACGCCGGGTCGACGCGGTCGGCGCGGTAACCGATGCCAGTACCGAAGAACGTGTAGGGAACTGAATAGGCGGCACCTGGGTCGTACCACGGGTCGTTGAACGCCGGCAGTACGTTGGCGAAGTTGGAGATATAGCTTTTGTTCAACGGCTGCAGCAAGCCACCTGTAATGAGGTTGCCGATGGTGTCGTTGGCCATCGAGTGATGGAGGTCGGCTTTGATGGCGCCGGTTGCCAACTTGGCGGTGGCCTCGCTGTCGGTGACGATGGTGCTGATCTCGACCTTGACGCCGTACTTCTTTTCGAAGTCTGCGATCACGTCAGCCGACACGTAGTCGGCGTAATTGAGGATTCGTAGTGGACCCTTCTCGGGTTTCAACCCACTAGCGATCGGGTCCTTCTTCGTGCCCGTCTTGCTGTCGCTGCCGCATGCCTGCAGCAGTGGCACCCCTGCACCGAGCATCAACCCCACGTGTCCGGAACGGACCAAGAAGCCCCGGCGTGACATTCCCATGACGTCCCCCAACGTTGACTGATCGATGAGTCAGGATAGCAAACATCGTCGGAGAGACCGGAATACCGTGGCAGAGCGAGCGATGAAGGCCTACGGTGAACATCCCTCGCCCGGCACACCTTCGTCCGTGAGGTTCCGGCAGTCCAGCCTGCACCCAATCTCACAACACGCGCCATCGGTGAGGTTCCGACGGCCCAGCCACGGCCGAATCTCACAGAGCTCGCTGCATCACCCGCAGAACGGCCGAACCCCAACTCCGCTGGCGATCCCTCTACGACAACCGATAGTTCCGCGACCAGCGACCGCTCCACACGGATGAACAAGCCCTCCCACGAACCAGACCATACCAACGTCTCCACTACAGACCTACGCTCCTCGCACGTCAACGATCTGGTGCCGACGGACCGACAGACCGACAGACCTCGTGGTTTGGTTCCCTGCCGGTATCGCAAAGAAGTTGTCAAGATCTCGGCAACGGACGCCGATGTACAAGCGTGACCGCGACCATGAATCCGCAACCGCATGCGACTCCTAACGTCGATGCCGAAACGATCACCGCCACCATTCTCACCGCTGTCGAACGTCAGTTCACCCGCTACTTCGCGGCGATGTCACGAGAAGCTGATGCGGCCCGCGAGTCGGCTGATGCCTCGCGGACCGAGTTTTCTGCACGCCTGCCGCTGCTAGAAGCGGCAATCGACGCCCAGCGTGCCGCCAACGAGGCGTACCAGCAGGCGCTGCAAACAGCGCTCGAGGAACGCCTCGCTGAGTTTGCAAACCACCAGCACTGGCGGATGAACGACCTCGAAGACAAGGTGGCCGCAATTCCGGTACAGACTCCGGGAATCGATCCTGAAGAGTTGATCGAGATCCGTCAGGCGGTACGCGATGACATCGAGCGTTCGTTCACCGCGGTCAACGCCCGGCTCGATGGCCTCGACAACGTCGGACGTCAACTCGACGAGCAGTCGAACGCGCTTGTCCAGCACGTCGCCGAGACCACCGCCACTCTCACCCAACGGATCGAGGACGGCGATCAACGCCTGGGTCTGGCCGTGGAGGAGCAGTTCGCAGCAGCCCAGGCAGGGTTCTCCGCCACCATCGGCGAGATCGAGACCCAGGTCGGCGAACACACCAACGTGCTTTTGCAGAAGCTGGAGTCGTCGGACTCGCGAGTCACCGATCGGATGCTGGCTCTCGAGACTCGAATCAACGACGAGCAGGGCACCAAGCTGGCCAATCTCGAAGCCGCGATGGGCCGTCTCGGCGCAGGCTTCGACGACGCACTGGTGGCGATCTCCCGACGCGTACTGGAGATGGAGAACGGTTTGTTGGCCCTCGGCGACCGCATCGACGCGCTCGCCACGGAGGTGTCAAACATCGACCAGGAAGGCATCGATGAGCTGAAGTCGCAGATGTCACACGCCGTTGGCGAGGCAATGCTCGTTCGGATCGAAGTCGACCGAGTGGTCATCTCCACCGACGAAAAGCTCGATCGTCAGGCAGTGCGCCTCGCCGAGATCGAAGGGCTGCTGACCGATCAGATGGACGTGGGCACTGCCGTGCAACTCGAACGTCTCGACGAACTGGAACGGGCCGTAGCGATGCTCGATCCATCGAAGTTCGGATTCCAGACGGGTCCGATCACCGGCAGTGTTCCCCGCGTGGCCTTGCCGACATTGACGCTCAACCCCCGCCTCCAGGGGGCCGATAGCACTCCCTACGGGGACGTATCGCACGACCAGGATTCCACGTACACGTCGTACTGATACGACTCGCACGTGACTGACCGCTCTCACCGGCGGGAGATGAGCACATGGCACTCTTCAAAAGCAAGGACAACGCAACAGCGCCCGCCGCGAGCGGACCGGCGCGCGGCGAGGTGGTCATCGGACCAGACGCTGCTGAGTGCATGCGCGTGGGCCAACTGTTGGTCGACAGCGAGCAGTTGACGCCCGAACAACTCGCCACCGCGCTACAGCAGGCCAACGGTGACATCCTCGCGTTCGCCGACATCGCGCTCGGGCGTTTCGGTGCCACCCGCCAAGACCTTGCCGCTGCGATGGGCGAGGTCTTCGGCCTGCCCGCGGCCGAGACAAAGGGCCTCGAAGTCAGCCCCGAGACCGCCAGGCTCGTCGATGAACAGCTCGCCCGTTCGAACTGCGTCGTACCCGTCTCGGAGGACGGCCACAAGGTAGTCGTACTGACGGCAGCTCCATCGCCCGGCCGACTGGCCCTCATCGAGAAGTCGTTGCAACGACCCGTTACGTGGATGGCTTCCGATCCGGCCACGGTGCGGACCTTCATCGATCGCAGTTTTCGCGCAGACGCCGACATCGACCGGCTGGTGGCCGCGTTCGATCTCCAAGACGACCAGCACAAGACGGCAAACACCGCCAATGAGGTCAACATCGATGACCAGGCGCCGGTGGTGCAGTTGGTCAACCGGATCGTCAGCCAGGCCAAGCGCGACCGTGCGAGCGACATCCATATCGAGCCGCTCGATGACCGCCTGAGGGTACGGTTCCGCATCGACGGTCATCTCGTCGAGGCGTTCAGCCTGCCGATCGGCGTGCATGCCGCACTCACCAGCCGCCTCAAGATCATGAGCGGCATGAACATCGTCGAGAAGCGCCGACCGCAAGACGGCCAGTTCTCCACCACGGTCGACGGCAAAGACATCGACGTCCGCATCGGTAGCGTTGCAACGATCTTCGGCGAGAAGATCGTGATGCGAATCCTCGACAAGGGCAGATCGATGATCGGCCTCAGTCAGCTCGGGTTTCCGCGTGAGACCTACCTGCACTATTCGAAGATGGTGCACGCCCCATTCGGGATGGTGATCTGCGCGGGCCCCACGGGGGCCGGCAAGACCACCACCTTGTACGCGACGTTGCAGGAGATCAACTCGACCGGCAAGAACGTCACGACGGTGGAGGACCCGGTCGAGTACGTGTTTCCCGGCATCAACCAGATCCAGACCAACGAGCAGGCCGGCTTGACGTTCGCCACAGGCCTGAAGGCCATCTTGCGTCAAGACCCAGATGTGATTCTCGTTGGTGAGATTCGTGATGCCGACACCGCCCGTATCGCCATCCAGTCCGCGCTCACCGGCCACTTCGTGCTGTCGTCATTGCACGGCACCGACAGCGTCGCGGCACTCCACCGCTTCTTGGACATGGGGATCGAAGCGTTCCTCATCGCTTCGTCGGTCGTCGGCGTGATCGGCCAGCGTCTGCTGCGCCGGATCTGCGACTCGTGCAAGGAGCCGTACACCCCGGGCGCTGACGAGTTGGCCGCATTCCGCCAGCACACCGGCGGGAGCGACAAGACCCAGTTCTTCCACGGGGCAGGTTGCAACTTCTGCGCCGGCACCGGCTACCGCGACCGCATCGGCGTGTACGAATTGCTCCGGATCACCCCCGAGCTGCGGCGCCTGATCGTCGGTTGGGCCACCACCGAGGAGCTCCGCCGTCTTGCAGTGGCACAGGGCATGCGGACCATGCTCCGCGAAGCCATGGCCCTGGTCGAAAACGACGTCACCACTGTCCCCGAAGTCATCCGCACCCTGTTCGCCAGCTAGTCGAGACGAGATTCCATGCCCAGGTTCGCCTACGCCGCCATCGACACCAGTGGCACCACGATCGAAGGAACCGAAAAGGCCGACACCGTAGGTGACCTGCGCGAGCGCTTGCTCGGAAAGAACCTGTACCCAGTCAAGATTGCCGAGAAGCGAAGCGCGTTCAACATTGAACTCACCTCTACCAAGGTGAAGAAGAAAGAGTTGATGCACTTCACTCGTCAGTTGGCTGTCTTCGTCAAGGCTGGCATTCCAATCACAGAGGCCCTCGACATCATCGGAGACGAGACCTCCGACGTCGCGCTTCAACGGACGATCATCTCCATGGTCGAAGACCTCCGCAACGGCGGGACCTTGAGCGACGCCGCACGCAAACACCCCGAAGCCTTCCCGACGTACTACATGGGAATTCTTCAATCCGCAGAAATGACCGGCAAGCTCGATGAGACCCTCCAAAGCCTGGCGGGCTACCTCGAACGCGAACTCGAAACCAGGTCTAAAGTGGTCGGTGCGCTTTCCTACCCCGGCGTGGTGATGGTGCTTGCCGTTTTCACCGTGGCCGTTCTCGCGGGATATGTACTCCCACAGTTCAAACCGCTGTTCGCTGAACTGCATGCCGACCTACCCCTACCAACTCGGATGCTCCTGTTTGCCGGCGACCTCTTTACCGTGCTGTGGTACATCCCGATGAGTGTTGGCCTGAGCGTTACCGGGCTCCTGTTCTGGCTGTTCAGAACCGATAGCGGCCGGCCGATCAAGGACAAGCTCGTGCTCAAGATCCCGATCATCAAGGGCATCGTCGAATATTCGATCCTCGAGCGATTCTGTCGGATTCTCGGGGCGATGGTGAAAGCTGGGGTTCCGCTTCCGGATGGACTTCGGACGACAACGGAATCGACGAACAACCTCGTTTTCCGCACTCGTCTCGAAGCGGCCCAGGTCATCATGGTCGAAGGAGGCGGATTTGCCCGCCCGCTGGCTGATACCGGCCTCTTTCCCGCGGCCGCCAAGCAGATGTTCAAAGTCGGCGAGGAGACCGGCACGCTCGATCAGCAGCTCGAAGTCGCAAGCCTGTACTTCGATCGCGAGCTCGAGAGCAGGATCAAAAAGTTCACAGCGATGTTCGAACCAATCATGATTGTGATCGTCGGCGTGATCGTAGGATTCGTCGCCCTGGCCCTTGTGTCGGCGATGTATGGAGTGTTGGGCAATATGAAGAACCAGACCTGACAGGCGCTGCCAGGCAGCACCTTGTTCAGGTAGGCCAGAGTCGATCGATGATCGCCCTGCCGACAAACACTGCGGTCAACGTACCTGCCGCCAGGAACGGTCCGAATGGAAGCGCCGTCTTTCGGCCGGCCTTGCCGACCACCATCGCCCCGACGCCGACGACTGAACCGAACAGGAACCCGATGAACAGGCCGACGGGAACGTAACCAAGGCCCAACCAGCCGAGGTACATGCCAAGAAGCGGGGACAGGCGCACGTCGCCATCGCCCATGCCCCCCCGGCTGCCCACGTAGACCAGCCCCATGAAGGCGACAGCGATGACCGCCCCCAACACCGCGTCGACAAGTCGCCGCGGCTCGTGGACGACGAGCGCCGCCGTCACTAACAGCGGCGCGCCGATCGCCGCCGTCACGTAGGTGATCTCACGCGGTAGGCGTTTGGTTCGCAGATCGATCCAGCTGAGCGCCAGCAGCCCTGCCGCAAGCACATCGAACGCTCCCGCCCCCCACGAGGGGCCGAAGTGCACCGCAAACGCGAGAAACATTCCTCCGGTGAGGATCTCAAGAACGAGCGGTTCGATGCCGATAGCAGTACGACAACGTCGGCACCGCCCACGCAGTGCCAGCCAACTGAACACCGGAACGAGGTCGAGGAGTCCAAGCCGGAGCCCGCAGTTCCCGCACGCCGAACCCGGCGAAACGATGGAGACACCGCGCGGGACGCGATCGACGACAACCGTCAAGAACGATCCGATCGACAAACCGACCACCGCCGAGAAGACCAAGAACACCGAAAACAACGACGACCATCCCATCCACCCAGAGCTCCTGCCGAGTGCAGAGCCGAGTCGGAGGTTAGCGATCATCAGCAAAGCACCACCACAACACGACAGCCTTCGAGCTGGTTTGGGGCGCGATCGCGGCTTCACCCTGGTTGAGATCTTGGTATCGATCGTTCTTCTCGGGATTTCGGGGGTCGCAACGCTTGGGGCAATGGCCGGTAGCGCTCAAGGTTCAGCGATCCAACGAGACCACGCGAATGCGCATGCATGGCTGCAAGGCGCGGCAGACGTCATCCAGGGAACCCCGCGGGAGGATTGCGACAACATAGGCGGTGTCGCCGGCGAGGCCGAGGCTCGTGTGCGCACCAAGTACAAGAGTGTCGCTCAAGCAGTGACGAATCCTGACGGCTGGCCTGCCGGAGACATCACGGTGCTGCAGCCCGTGCTGTTCTGGGATGGCAATCAATATCAGTCAAAGTGCTACGACGAATTCAACATCAACCTTCAACTCGTCACGCTGCAAGTCACGAACCCGTCAGGAAAAATCGTCAAAACCGTGGAGGTGGTCAAGGGTGCCTGACACCTCGAACTCCCGGCCGACATCGCCGGTCTGTGACCGCGGGTTCACCCTCGTGGAACTCGTGGTGGCAATCGCGGTAACTGCCGTGGTAGCAACGTCGTTGGCTGCCGGAATCGTGGCCATTCTGAAAAGCCAGGCCGCCACTCAGCAACGCATCACCGAATCGTCAGACCAACAGAACCTGGTGGTCTGGTTGCCGGCTGACCTCTCTTCCACCCCGGCCGCAAATCTCGAGACGACCTCCAGTCTTGCCTCAGGTTGTCAGGGTTCCTCGCCTGGCACCAGCGTGCTACGTCTGACCTGGACCGAAGCAGTCAATGGAACGACAACCACATTTCGCGTCAACTACCGCGCCACCACCGACGGTACCGAACTGCGACTGAAGCGCTACTACTGCACCGGCACCTCGCTACTTGGCGCTCCTTTCATTCTGACCGTGTCGAACGCACTCCCGAATCTCCCCCCGGGATGGACCGTCGGGCAGGCCCCGATTGCTGTTTCGACGAACTTCGGTATCGTGCGCCTTGCGTTGACCCAGGCCGATAGCCGCGTGGTCAGCATCGACTCCTCCCAGAAGAATCCAGCAGCGACGCTGCCGCCTACCCCTGCGACGGCTACACCCACCACGGTCGCGGCCACCACTACGACAGTCGCAGCCACCACCACGACAGTCGCGGCCACCACCACAACAGTCGCGGGCACCACCACGACACTCGCGGGCACTACGACTACGGCCGCACCGACACCGACAACGACACCGACAACGACAGCGGCACCGACAACGACAGCGGCAGCAACGACAACGACCGCGGTGCCCTGCGTCGTTGGAACCATGGCACTGTCGCCAAGCAACGTGCAGAACACAGCGAATGGTCAGGGTGCCGGACTGCTGAAGAAGGATGTGGTCGTCACGATCACCGTCACAGGGGGCTGTCAGTTCCTTCAACTTGAGTACGACACCGGCGGTTCCAACGGGCTCAGGTACCAGGCGTTCGTCCTTGCCGGCGCAAGCTACACCGTGACGCTAAAGGGCACCTCCAGCGGCGGCACCGAGGTCTGGGCAAAGGGGAATCGCACCCTCAATGTAACCAACAGCAATGTCGCGCTCCGAGCTGCAAGCCTGACCGTGACCTGACATGCGACGCTCACGATGTAATCGAACCAGCGAATTGGACGACCGGGACAGCGGCGCGATGCTCCCAATGGCGATGTTCCTCGGCATCATTCTGGCCTTCGTCGTCACCGCAACCGCCACCTACAGTGCCACGACCCTGCGGTATTCGCGGGTCGTCGAAGACCGGGCCGATCGACTGGCCGCTGCCGACGGTGGAATGCGTTATGCGATGGAAAAGCTGCGGCTGTTCCAAACGCTGTGCACCACGAAGGTGGCTGCCAACGGATACACCACCGTGGTCCCGCCATCGATCAACGGCGCGACAATCAGCGTCACCTGCGACCGGGTCGGCACCCTGCTCGCCGACATCCAGGGATGGGCAATCGTCGTCACAGGCGCAGGCGTTCCCTCAGGCTCGGCGATCTTCAAGACCCAAGGAGGCAACGGCATGACCAAGTCCTTCGGCGGCCCGGTTTTCGTGGCCGACAAGGACCGTCTCGACATGGGCGCTCCTGCCGAGATCAAAGACGGCGACCTGTGGTATTCGAAGTCTCTCTGCCCCACCCCAGCGCCTGACGTGACCATCACCAACCTCTCGTTCAGTCCAGACTTCCTTCGCGGTGGGCTCTGTACCACACAAACCTGGACGACTCTTTTTTCCGCGCCAACGCTGCCAACAGTGCCCGGCGTTCCGCTTGCCCCCGTGACAACAGCCTCCGGATGCAAGGTCTTTTTCCCAGGAAAGTACACGTCGGCACCGGTGACCGCGCCCGAGAACTACATGGTCTCTGGTAACTACTATTTCGAGGACGTCACCTGGAACATCACCGACACTGTGGTCGCCGGCGCCGCCGACACTGCCGCCAATGGCGACGGACGGTTCCTCACCTCGAATGCCTGTGCCGGTATCGACAAGCAGCCGGGGTTTGAGGGCACCGGATCGGGAGCGACCTTCATCCTTGGTGGTTCGAGCCGGATCTACGTCGGAGTCAAGGGCGGTCTCGAGATCCTCCGGCGCCGCCAAGGGACCGTGGCAGTGAGCGTGCAAGCTGTCGACACGACCGGTGGTGGGTACCTGGCGAGCACTGTCGATTACGCGTCTGGTGCCAGCATCTACGAGTCGAAGTCCGGGAACAATTCCGACGTCGCCATTCACGGGCTGTGGTGGACTCCGAACGGCAAGGTCGTTCTCGGCAATGTCACCAATACCGCCAACGGGCAGTTTCTCGGAGGTGTCGTCGGCGCCTATGTCGAGGTGCAGGCATCTGCCTCGGTGAGCGCCCTGAACATCCGCGTCGAAACCAGTCCCTACGTGGGCAAGGTGCTCCTCGTGTCGACCGCGACCAAGAACGGAAAGAGCAATTCGATTCGCGCCATCGTCGACTTTCAGCCAGACACCGGCTTCCTTGCAATCAACTCTTGGCGCGTTGTGTAATTCGGTGTAGCTCGGTGTAGCTCGGCTCAAGTTCCCTGCATCTCGGGCCGATATCTCACTACCTGTACCACCGTGCGTTGCACGAGCCGCCACACACGGAAGTGAGCGAACAATGCCCGACATCGATCCAACGCTGAAGGCCTTACTCGAAGCAACGGTCCACGCTGGCGCGAGCGACCTGCACATCACCGCTGGACGACCGCCGACGGTGCGGCGCGACGGGGTGCTGGTGGCGTTCGATGGCGTTGAGGTTCTGACACCCGCCGACACCGAGCGGATGGTCTTTTCTCTCCTCAACGACAACAAGCTGGAGGAGTTGCGCTCTGAGTACCAGACCGACTTCTCGTTCGGTCTGGCTGACCTTGGACGGTTCCGAGCGAACGCCTTCCGCCAGCGCAATGCGTTCGCGTTGGCGTTGCGCGTTGTACCCAGTCGCGTTCGGCCGTTGGAGGAACTCGGCGCACCCCTGGCCGCGTCCGACTTGTTGAGCCGACCGTACGGGCTTGTCCTCGTTGTCGGTCCGACAGGGTCGGGAAAGAGCACGACGCTCGCAGCGATGATCGATCGCATCAACCAAACCAAGCCATGCCACATCCTCACAATCGAGGACCCGATCGAATATCTGCACAACCATAAGGTCGCGATGGTGAATCAGCGCGAGGTGGGCACCGATGTGGGCAGCTTCACCGACGGATTGAGGAGCGCACTGCGAGAGGACCCCGACGTCATCCTGCTCGGCGAGATGCGTGACCTGGACAGCATCGCAATCACCCTCACGCTCGCCGAGACGGGGCACCTCGTCTTCGCGACCTTGCACACGAACGACGCTTCGCAGGCGCTCGACCGCATCGTCGACGTGTTCCCAGCCGAAAAGCGCGACCAGATCCAGATCCAACTCGCCGGCTCGTTGCAGGGGGTGATCAGCCAGCGACTCCTCCCTGCGATCGGAGGTGGCCGGGTGGCTGCCTACGAGGTGCTCCTTGCGAACGACGCCGTCCGCAACCTGCTCCGCGAAGGCAAGACACGACAACTTCGCAACGTCATGATCTCAGGGCAGCAGGAAGGGATGTTGACGATCGAGATGGATCTGGCGCGCCTCGTGGCGAGCGGCATCCTCGATTTCGACACCGCTGCCTCTGCCAGCGCCTACCCGAAAGAGATCCTGACCTTGGCGGCGACGCAGCGCGCACAAGCACAAGCACAAGCGACGGTTGCGTCGGGACAGTCAGCCTCCACCGGTTCCGGCGTGCTCGTCGGACGTCGCTGAGGACGCAGAGAGACGCGTCGAATGGCCGCAACGCAGATTCCGTACAAAATGCTCGGCGGAGTCACGCCGTGCCCCGGCGGGTGGTTGGTGCTACCGGCCCGGCTGGCCGGGGTCACCGTGATCGTCGAAGATCCGGCGGTCGTCAAGACGCTGAGCGAAGTGCTCGACTTCAAGCCGAAGTTCGAAGCCGCGGCCATCTACGCCCCGGTCGGCTTTCAAGACGAGCCTTCGGGGCCGTACCGGCCTTGCGATGACGAGGCCCGCGACCTGGTCGGTTGGCCCCGCTGCGCTGCGATTCGCCCCATTCCTTGCCGCTCTGCACTTTGGGCAAAAACCCGCGACGAGGCGAGGTCGATTGAACCGTGGCTCACCAACGATGACCTCCGAAGGTTCAAATGGATCCGCGAGGCGGAGACCGAGTTCCAGCCATTTCATCAACGGAACTGGTTTGCCGCACACCCTGATCTCAGCTACTTCGTTCTGAATGGCGACCGTCCGTTGACATCCTCCCCGTATCAGCAGGACGGCATCGTCGAGCGGATGAACCTCCTTCGCAACAAGCTGCCCGGAGTCGAGGACGCCATCCTGTTCACGCCGCCGCCCGGAGCCGGGCAGATCCACTTGGTCCAGGCCGCTGGCTTGTTGTGGACTGCGCGACGCGCCGCTGGCCGAGCGATCAATCGATTGCCGTTGGATCCAACTTGGGATGCATCGGGTCTGAGGATGGAACTCGTTCGCTGAGCAGGCCGAACAGTACCGCTAAGAGGCAACCGGCCAAGCGGAGCACAGCGCGAAGATCGCTCGACGGCACTAGCCAGCCTGGGGCAAGGAAGAACAGGACAGTGAGAGATGCCATGGGAAGGATTCTGCGCATGCCCAGTACATCAACGAGCAGCGCGCTCACGACCAGACCCGGCGTGTAGTAGCTCCACGTCCCCGGATCCGTCGCGATGCGTACCGCAATGGCGACCATCATCACCGAGACGGACCGACGCGCCACTACTGCGCACACACCAAGTGCTATCGCCAGCAGCACCTGGAATGCTCGGATCCCTGCTGGAACTGTCGAATCGGCGAAACCGATCATTCGGAGGATCGAGTCGTCTGCCACCTTCACCGTCGGCCGGATCGCGTCGCGGGTTCCCGGTGCGACGATGATGAATGGCGACCAGAACATAGCCGTGATGCCGATGGCCAGGCCTGGAGCGGCCAGACTTCGAAGCCAAAGCCCTCGTGCATGCCCAGCGAGAGCTGGCAGCAAGTCGATCATCGTCAATGGGACAAACACGATGGCCCAAGGTTTCGTAGCTGCAGCCACGCCCACCAGCACAGCGACGGCCCAAGTCCGACCGCGAAGTGCAAGCACCGTCGCAGCAACTCCTGTCAGAAGAACCAGCGCATCATCGAGGTGGCCGTAGCCGCCCAGCTTCGACCACGTGAATGCCAGCGGGACTCCCCCGATCAAGCATCCCGTCTCAATCCGGCGGCGACTTGCAGGCTCTCTCGAAAGGGCCTGCCACTCGATGATGCGCAGTGATGCAGCGCCGGCGAGTCCGCTGAGGAGCACACAAGCCACGAAACCGTTGCGCGGTGTGGTCGATAGCAATCGGGCGAGCATGAGCGAGATCGGGCCGGTTTGGATGTCTACGTTTCGTTCGTACACGTGCAAACCATCAGCGCCGAACATCCGATGGGCTGCCACTACGAAGCGGTTCCAGTCGCCGCGGCCGCCAGCGATGACCGCCCATGACAGCGACAGGGCTCCGTACAGCCAATATCTCAGGCGGAGCACGCGATCTGTCACAAAGCGAGGGGCGGTTGACGTCACCATCTGCACTGCTCAGAGTGTGTCACCCTCGGTGTCACGGACTGGTGACGGTCAAGCGCGCCCGGAGTGCCGACCGTTCGGCAACTCTGTGGTGGAAGATCCGGGAACCTTCGCTCGATTTTTCGAACGCGCAAAAGGGCCGGGCCTTCGCGGCCCGGCCCTTCTCGTTTCACAGTTCGGCTATCAGGCGATCATTGCGGCGGTGCACTTAGAACCCGACGCTGGGATTCCGATTACTCCTGCCGAATCCAAGGTCAGAGTAGTGGGAGCAGAACGCAGAAATCCGGCTGTGACCAGGGTGGCGAGTGCGCTGGATCCCGGGATCGCGGTCCCACCATTTTGCGCAAAGTAGGCTTCTGTTGCAGTTTCGAGGGTCTTCTTGTCGGCCTGGCAGGCGCTGGTCTGGCCCTTGTCGGTGATGCCGCGTACGGCGAAGACGGTGACCGTGGCGAGGATGCCGAGGATCACGATGACGATGAGCAGTTCGACGAGGGTGAATCCCTTGTCCTTCTTGTCGGTGACTTCCGGTACTTCAATCTCGGAGTTCATGTGTGGTGTTCCTTCCATAAAGAGTGGCTCGTTTCTTTGAGAAACGCCTGCGATGACCCGTTGGGTGCTCGCAAACGCAGAGCAAGAATCGGGCGATTGCGCAGCTGGCTTGAGCCGAATCATCGTCAAGAGTCCTTCATGACGCACTCCCACGGTGGCGAGATTGGGCAACCTCATGGCACGGAGCGCTCAAGACGGCACGGTTGTCGGACGAAGAACTGTCAGCACAGTGGTGCGGCAGTGGAGGCGATGACGATGCGACGCAAACGCAACAAGAACGGCAATCCGTTCGCCGATCTGGTGGAGATGTCACCGTCGTTCCTGCCCGACGAGTCAACCGAAAGCGCTCGCGCGGTCGCAATCGACATGCGTGACCGGTTGGCCAGGCTCGAGCAGCAGATGCTGGCCCAGTACAGCGCAATGGCGTCGTACGCGACGATCGCCCAGCACGGGGTCGACACCGCACGTGCCGAGAGCCGTCACGACCTCGACCGCTCGCAAGCCACGGTGATCGGTCTGATCGAGCGCGTCCGACGTGAATGCGCCGATTCCATTCGGGGTGTCGAGGCCCGTACCGGCGGTGGTAGTGGCGGCGACAACTCGCGGGTCACCGCGCTCGAGCAACGGCTCGTAGCGTTCGATGACGTACTCGGCGCGTGCATGACCACCCAGAACGAGTTGATCGAGACAGTGGGTGCGCTGATGCAGGAGCGAATGCAACGTGAGGGTTGGTTGGTGAGCAGTGGTTCGGCCGATGATCTCTCGCTGCGCTGACGCACACAGTACGACCCGCACCACCCAGACAGCTCGACCGCCGGTCGGGTTGCGGTCGCCGCGCTTCGCCCTACCGTGGGGCTGTGCCCACTTCTGTCATCACGTTGCGACCAGGCCGCGAGCGTTCCGTGTCTCGTCGCCATCCATGGATCTTCAGCGGAGCGATTGCCCACGTCGCAGGTGACCCGACACCGGGCGACACCGTCCTGATCAAGTCGTCCGGAGGTGATCGGCTCGGGTTGGCCGCGTTCAGCCCTGAATCGCAGATCCGGGCGCGGATGTGGACGTTCGACCCCGACGAGACGGTCAACGACGTGTTCGTCGCTGCACGCGTGAATGCTGCAGCGGCGCGGCGCACATCGCTGTTGAGCGGTGGTACCGATGGAGCTCGTCTGGTGTTCAGCGAAGCCGATGGTGTGCCCGGGCTGATCGCTGACCGCTACGGCGACACCGTGGTCGTACAACTCACCACGGTCGGCGCCGAACGATGGCGCGAAGCGATCGCCGACGCACTTGCTGCGCTACCGGGCGTGCGCACGGTCTACGAACGCAGCGACGCCGACATCCGCGAGCGCGAGGGCCTCGACGCTCGCGTCGGACCGATGCGCGGCGACGCACCGACACCGGGGCTGGTCGTACACGAAGACGGGCGACAGTTTGCGATCGATATCGAAGGCGGCCACAAGACCGGCTTCTACCTCGACCAGCGCAACGCCCGCAGGGCCATCGCCGAACACGCCGGCGGACGACGGGTACTCAACGTGTTCTCGTACACCGGAGCGTTCAGCGTGATCGCCGCGTCGGCCGGCGCGGCGAGTGTGTCGAGTATCGATTCGTCCGGTCCGGCGCTAGCTGCTGCAACCCGCAATGGTGAACTCAACGGCGTCGATGTGGGCGAACTTGTCGAGGGCGACGCATTCACGTTGCTGCGCGGGTTGCGTGATCGAGCCCGCCAGTACGACCTGATCCTGCTCGACCCACCAAAGCTCGCCAAAAACGAAAAACACCTCGACAAGGCGACTAGGGCGTACAAAGACCTCAACCTGCTGGCGATCAAGTTGCTCTCCCCGGGCGGGATGCTGATGACGTTCAGTTGCAGCGGAGCGATGAGCGCAGACCTGTTCCAAAAGGTCGTTGCCGGCGCGGCGCTGGACGCACGTCGCGAGGTGCGGATCATCGGTCGACTCGCCCAGCCGAGTGATCACCCCGTACCACTATCTTTCCCCGAAGCCGAGTACCTGAAGGGCCTAATCCTCGAAGCCGAGTGACGGGCGAGTTACAGCCGAGATGGCGGAAGACTCCATGAGGATGCCTCGCTGTGGATTCGGGACTACGGGGGAGGTGGGATCGAGCTCCAGATACGATCCGCCGGGAGCACGTGGATGCGGTCGCCGTAGGTGTAGGAGCGGTTACCGAGGTAGAGGCCAACCCCTGCGACAAATCGGTTGCCGAGGAGGTCGCGGAGCTTCTCCAAGGGTCTGAGGTCCTTGCCCGAAACACGACTTCCGGTCTTGATCTCGAACGCAACGATCGCTCCGTCGTCACGCTCGACGATCAGGTCGACTTCGTCACCGTCGGATGTCCGCCAGTGACCGAGTCCGGCTATCCCTTCCATCCAACTCGCCTGTTTGCGAAGCTCCCCGACAACGAACGTCTCCACGAGATGGCCGAGTTCGGTCAACGCCGTTGGGTCACGGGCCGTGAGACGGCTCGCCGTCAGCCGCAACAAGCGTGCAGCGACAGCCGAATCGACCAGGTGCACCTTCGGAGATCTCGTCGCGCGGGACATCAGATGCGTGCCCCACGCCGGAAGCCGGTAGACCAAGAACACCGCTTCGAGAAGCCTCGTGTAGTTGTCGGCAGTACTTTCGTCCAGCCCAACCTGTGCAGCAGCTCGTGCAATGTTGAGCACCTGTGCCGTCTGTGCGGCGAGGCGTCCGAGAAGGCGAGGCAACATCGCCGCTTGCCGGACGCGGGACAGTTCTCGCACATCGCGCTCGAGCGTGAGACGAACGTAGTCATCGATCCAGCGATGTCGAGACGTTTCCGTTGGACGCGCCGAAGCGAGGGGGAATCCGCCACGCATGATCCGGTCGATGTACTCCTCGCGGGTGGTGGTCGACAACTGCCCGGACACGACGGCGGACCCATCGGCAAAGAGACGTTCGAGAAACCGTTCGGAGACGCCGTCGAGCTCCCCTTGCGAGAAGGGCATCACCTCAAGCCGGTGAAGCCTGCCGGTGAGCGCCTGAGCCGCAGCAGGCAACGAATCGAATCGTGTCGAACCCGCAAGGATGAACCGCCCGGGCCGAAGATCACGGTTCAACTCGGCTTTGATCGCATCGAGAACCTCAGGAACGTGTTGGTACTCATCGAGGCACACCGGTGCTCGCCCCGCTACAAAGATCGCTGATCCGCAGCCACCGCCGACCTGGTCGCCAGCTCATCGAGGTCGATCATCTCAGCACCTGTCGCTACCGCCAGTTCGGCCAAGAGTTGTGACTTGCCGACGGTCCGTGCGCCCTGGAGGAGCAGTACCGGTTCCTCTTCGAGCCGCGCCAGAGCGAGGTCGAACATTCGACGATGGACCAGACCCCCCGAGTTTCGTGTCACTAGGTGACTCTACCTGGTAGTTTCTGGATCTCGAGCACGTCGAACTAGATATTCAGAGTAGTTTCAATTCCGGATTGCGAGCATCTAATGTTCCGGATTCCGAGCAATGCGATCGCGCCACATCATTACCATGGATCGAGCCAGCCGACTCGTCGTCCCAAAGGCTCTCCGGGACCAGCTCGCTGTCGAGCCCGGCCAGCCGCTGCGCGCCGAAGTCCGCAATGGCCGGCTGGAGATCGAGCCTCAGGAAGTGGCGGCCGAACTGGTCGAACGCGACGGGATTCTGGTGATCACGCCAACCGAGCCGGTACCGCCCCTCACTCGTGAAGCCGTCCGCGATCTTCTTGACGATCTCCGTCGATGACCGGGGTAACACCGGACACGTCGGTGGTGATTGCTGGATTGTCCAGTTGGCACCCTGACCACGACCTGGCCCGTCCGGTCCTGGCCGACAAACCACCGATCCTTGCGCATGTCTTGTCCGAGAGCTACTCGGTACTCACTCGCCTACCTGCGCCGCGTCGACTGGACCCGATCCCTCGCGGTCACGGCGTAGCGCCACGCCTTCCCCGACACGCCCGTGTCACTGGCCAGCCTGCACCCTGCTCCGCTACTCGATCGATTGGCAACCGCAGGCATCCACGGCGGCGCGACGGTGTCGCCGGGTACGTAGGGACTTGTTCACGCAGCGAGTTCTGTGAGATTCGGCCATGGCTGGACCGTCGGAACCTCACAGACGGACGGTGTCGTGAGGTTGGGTGCAAGCTGGGCTGCTGGAACCTCACAGACGGCGGGTGGAGCGTGGTAGTTAAAAATGGCACCAAAGTACGACCACGTTCGTGGGCGACCATTGCTGTCCCACGAGTCCTTTGGCTGGGCGGCTACTCCTGGACGAGTTCGATCAGGGTGCCAAAGCTGCCCTTCGGATGAATGAAGGCCACCGTGGTGCCCCGGCTGCCCGGACGAGGAACTTTGTCGATCGGGATGGCACCTGCGGCGATCATGCTCGCCAACGCCTCTCCGCAGTCATCCACTCGATAGCCGATGTGGTGCAGTCCCTCGCCCCGCTTCTCGATCGCCTTGGCCACCGGGCTATCGGCGCGGGTAGGCGTGAGCAGCTGGATGTAGCTCTCGGCCACCTTGAGCAACGCCTCCTCCACACCATCGCTGTCGACCACCTCGCGATGCTCGACCTCGGCCCCGAACGCCCGGCGGTAATAGTCGATCGCCGCCTCTAGGTCCCTGACAGCGATAGCGACGTGATCAATTTCGGTGAGCAGCATGATCCCAGTGAAACAGACTGCCCACCGGTCGCGTCAAGGTAGGTGTGCAAGCGGCTCGCGTCGCACCCTCGACTTTTGGCGTTTGGGTGCGGTCTACAGGTTGTCGCAAAATGCGGGTGGGGTTGGCGGTACCCGATCTCGATCCCGGTCTTGCGGTCGCGCTGCAGCGTGAACGTTCGTTGCATGACAGCCGGGCGTGGTGGAAGTCTGCATCAGCGACCACGACGGCTGTGCGGGCAGGATCGCGTCGAGTTTCATGTCGCCAGCCCCGATAACTCGACGCGACTCGGCAGCGCAACAACGGGTAGGCCCGGCGGGCGGGCTGTCAGTCGCCGATGTTGAGCCGACGTTGAGCCGACTTCTGCGGCACAACCATCAGTTCAGCAACGACCATGACACCGTCGCCGACAACACGACCAGACGGCCAACT
>JANYDH010000026.1 GCA_025359865.1 Actinomycetes bacterium
AGTTGGCCGTCTGGTCGTGTTGTCGGCGACGGTGTCATGGTCGTTGCTGAACTGATGGTTGTGCCGCAGAAGTCGGCTCAACGTCGGCTCAACATCGGCGACTGACAGCCCGCCCGCCGGGCCTACCCGTTGTTGCGCTGCAGAGTCGCGTCGAGTTATCGGCGCTGGCGACATGAAACTCGACGCGATCCTGCCTGCAACGCCGTCGTGGTCGCTGATGCAGACTTCCACCACGCCCGCCTGTCATGCAGCGAACGTTCACGCTGCAGCGCGACCGCACGACCGCACGACCGGGATCGGGATCGGGATCGAGATCGGGTACCGGGTACCGCCAACCCCGCCCGCATTTTGCGACAACCTGTCAATGACAGCCGAACGCCAAAGATCAGGCGTTACGGCGAGCGAGCCGGGTCACGGCCTACTCGCCAGCGCTTCGGCGACGGCGCGAAAGCCGCGCAGGGTCTCGGCGTCGAGCGCGGTTGGCATCGCGCTCGGGTAGGTGGAGAACCGGGCGATCACCGTCCGGCTCGGACGATCGACCCAGCAGTATTGTCCGAAGATCCCGAGGCCGCTGAACACCTCGCCGGATTGTCCGACCCACCATGCATTGCGATACATCGCCCAATCGTCGGGCTCGGCGACATGGTCGGGTGATGCCGCGTACGCAGCGAGTGCAGCAGCATTACCGATCCGAGTGTCGGTAATCCATGCTTCGGGCACCACGGGATGGCTGCCCACAACACCATTGTCGAGGTACGCCAGACCGAGGCGGGCGAGGTCGCGCAAGGTACACGACATGCCACCTTCGACCACGGCTTGGCCGACGGCGTCGACCATGACGTCGGCATCGTGCTCCTGGCCGAGCGGCCCCCACAGGTCGCGCGTCACGATGTCGGCGTAGCGCATATCGTGGACCACCTCGAGCAACCGGGCGGCCACGTTGGTGAGCGGCGACCGGTAGCTGAACCATGCGCCATGCGGGTAGGCGCGTGGGTAGCTGTGGAAGTGGGCAAGCACACCGACCGCAGGCCTCCCGCCGAGTGGACGGTAGCTGGCTTGCCGTTCGTACTCGATCAGCGGGGTGTCGGAGCTGGGGTCCGTGTAGTCGTCGTAGTCCTCCACAAAACCAGTGCCGGCGGTCATGTCGATCACATGCCGAACCGTGGCACCATCAAGACTGGTGCCGGCGAACTCGGGACCTATCTCTGTGACGAGGTCGGTCATCCTCAACAACCCACGTCCGACAGCGATGCCGAGAGCTGCCCCACACCACGACTTGGAGACGCTCATCAGCAGGTGCGGCGTTCGGTCGGTCATCGTGTTGAGATACCGCTCGTAGACGATCCGGCCGTCGTGCACGACGCAGACGGCGTCGCCACATGAGCGTTCCAACTGTGTCGCCCAGTCGACAGACGCGCCGTCGATGCTCCGAAAGGTGATACTGTCCAGATCGACGAGGTCGCGATCCAAGCAGTTCGGCGCATGGTCACCTCGCCGGATCAGCGCCGTGGGGGTGAGTTCTCGCACCCGTTGGAACGCCTGTCGATTGAACGGCGGCTCCAACCAGTTCGACAACGTGAAGGAACGTGATGGTGACACCTGATGGGCACCGGTTAGTGCTGCACGAGGGTGTCGAACAGGGCGAGCACGTTGGCGGCGCCGATCCCCACTCGGTGACCGGTGCGCGAAATGAACCCGAACTGAACCCCGCTGGCGGCGTCGCGGGCGGCGAAGAACTGCTCGTGACCGTCATCATCGATAACGACGTTGGTGAGCAGAGCGGCATCGGCCTCGGCGAGGCAGGCCCGTGCGTATCCAGCGTTCAATACTTCGATCGCGATGTGCTGGACGCCGCCACCATTAGCTGCAAGGTAATCGGCTACGGCCGGTGAGGCCTCGGCGCCGACAAGCACGATCGTGACCCCGCCGGCGACGAGTCCCGCCACGCCAGGCACCTCGCCGCCGGCGAGCGGGCTGCGATGGAACCCGAACGACCCGGTGAACGATGTGATAGCACCTTCCAAATCTTGGACCGCCACGACGACGTGATCGACTCGGGTGGCGACCGTGTCGAGCCCGGAGCGCACGCCGCTGGCAGCGGCCGATTTCTCCGGGGCTGCATCGGGCCGGTGCCCGGCTACCTCGATGCGGTGCGTCTCGGCAAGCAATACCCGAAACAGTTGCTCGGCGAAATCGGGATCAACCCCGGCGTCGATCGCCAGTTGACGGCGGCTGGTGACGACGTCACGGACCCGGGCAGGTTGGATGACAGGAGTGTCGGTGCCCTGTTTGACAGCGGCCACCTCGGTACAGATCGCCAACCGGGAAGCCACCACCCGGATGAACTCGCGGTCGAGTTCGTCGATGCGTTCGCGCAGTGCGCGAAGCTCGGGCTGCACCGCGCCGGCGGACTTGTCGGGCTCAGTCATGACTGGCACGGTAGCGGTGGCGGCTCGCTGTCGGTAGCATCGTCAGGTCCGTCGGGGCCGGTGCTTGCGCCGCCTCCTGCGTGATGCCGTTGCACCACAGGGTGCGAGGCGACCTCCATCTGGAAGGCATTCATCATGATCGACAAGTCGGCAACCATCGTCGCGCACAAGGTTCACGAGACCGACACGGGTTCGCCCGAGGTGCAGATTGCGATCCTCACCGCTCGGATCAACGACCTCACCGGCCACCTGAAGAGCCATAAGAAAGACCACCACAGCCGTCGCGGCTTGTTGATGATGGTCGGTCGTCGTCGGCGCATGCTCGATTACGTCAAGAACATCAACATCGAGCGGTACCGCGAGATCGTCGCGAAGAACGGCCTCCGCCGCTAGCCGAGTCCTGATCATGTCGTGATCATCTCCTGACCGTGTCCTGACCGTGTCGTGATGATGGCGTCCATCACCTCTGGCATGCTGGTAGCCTGACGGCTGATACATCAACCGAGCGGATTCCTGGATCGGTTGTCAGTCGCCTCAGCCGAGGCTGTCTGCGGTCACCGTGTTGCTCTGTGCTGCGGTCCGCGTGTGACGGTTTCGGCCGTGCCGACTGGGAACCGGCCTCCGCTCCAACCGTCGAGGCGTGAGAAAAAACGCGCCCGACCGAAAGGAGCTCGACATGGTAGATGCCATTCGAGTGTCGGGTCCCATCGCGGGTACCGACAAGACCCTGTCGTTCGAGACTGGAAAGCTCGCGCAGCAAAGCCAGGGTGCCGTGTTGGCCAGCATTGGCCGCACCACGGTGCTCGCCACGGCCAACGCCGCCAAAGACGTCCGTCCGGGTACCGATTTCTTCCCGCTGACCATCGACGTCGAAGAGCGTTCGTATGCGGCCGGCAAGATTCCGGGTTCGTTCTTCCGTCGTGAAGGTCGTCCCACAGAGGACGCGATCCTCACCTGTCGCCTCACCGATCGCCCGTTGCGGCCGGCGTTCCCCGAGGGTTTCCGCAACGAGACGCAGGTGGTGCTCACCATCCTCGGCGCCGATATGGCCAACCCGCACGACGTGCTCAGCATCAACGCAGCCTCGGCCGCGCTGATGATCAGTGGCATCCCGTTCGACGGCCCCATCGGGTCCGTCCGGGTGGCATACAGCCAGACCGGCGAGTGGATCCCCCACCCCACCTACGAAGAGGGCGCAAACTCCACGTTCGAGCTCGTCGTGGCCGGCCGCCAGCTCGACAATGGCGATGTCGCCATCATGATGGTCGAAGCCGGTGGAACCGAAAAGAGCTTCGACTACTATGCCGCCGGCGCCCCGAAGGTCAACGAGGCCGCACTTGCGGGTGGCCTCGATGCCAGCAAGACCTGGATCAAAGAGTCCATTGCCCTGCAGCGTCAGTTGGTCGCCTCGGTCATCGCCGTCAAGGGACCGATCGTCCCGATGACGTACACACCACAGCTCGATTACGGCCAAGACGTGTTCGACGCGGTCTCCGCCATCTCAGCAGATGCGTTGGCTAAGGCCGTCACGATCAGCGCAAAGGCCGATCGAAACGCCGCGACCGATGCAGCCGCCGCCGAGGCCATTGCCGCCTTGGCTGGTGCTGGTGGCGCCTTTGCCGGCCGCGAGCGCGAGATCAAAGAAGCAGTACGCAGCCTCACCAAGAAAGCCGTCCGCAAGCGCATCGTCGACGAAGGTTTACGCATCGACGGCCGCGGCCCACGCGATCTGCGCCCGCTGCAGTCCGAAGTAGGCGTGCTGCCTACCGCCCACGGAACCGGCTTGTTCCAGCGTGGCGAGACCCAAGTGATGAACGTCGTCACCATGGCCATGCCGCGCATGAATCAGCTGATGGACACCCTCAGCCCCGAGACCCACAAGTACTTCCTGTTCCACTACAACATGGCTCCGTGGGCCAACGGTGAGACCGGCCGTGTCGGCTCGCCGAAGCGCCGCGAGATCGGCCACGGTGCGCTGGCCGCCCGTGCCTTGTTGCCGGTGTTGCCAAGCCGTGAGGAGTTCAGCTACACACTGCGCCTCGTGGCAGAGGTACTCGCATCGAACGGCTCGACCTCGATGGCGTCGGTTTGTTCCGGCAGCCTGGCGCTGATGGATGCCGGCGTGCCGGTCAAGGCCGCAGTCGCCGGTATCGCGATGGGTCTCGTTTTCGCCGAGGGCAAGTACACCACGCTCACCGATATCTTGGGCGCGGAGGATGCGTTTGGCGACATGGACTTCAAGGTCGCCGGCACCTCCGATGCCATCACCGCATTGCAGCTCGACACCAAGATCGACGGCATTCCTGCCGACGTGCTGGCGGCCGCGCTCGACCAGGCGAAGGAAGCTCGTACGGCGATCTTGGCCAACATGAACGCCGTCATCAGCACGGCCCGTTCCGAGGTGGCCGCCACAGCTCCGAAGATCATCTCGATCACGATCCCGATGGACAAGATCGGTGAGGTCATCGGGCCGAAGGGCAAGGTCATCAACACGATCCAGCAAGAGACCGGCGCCGACATCGCAGTCGACGATGACGGCTCGGTCGGCATTGTCACCATCGGTGCAGTCGAGGCCTCGAAGATGGAAGAGGCTCGTGCGCGGATCATGGCGATCGTCTCCCCGCAGTTGGCCGATGTCGGTGCCGTGTACATGGGCCGCGTCGTCAACATCACCAAGTTCGGCGCCTTCGTCAACATCCTTCCGGGACGTGACGGGCTGGTGCACATCTCGAAGTTGGGTCGCGGCAAGCGGATCAACAGTGTCGACGATGTGTTGCAGCTCGGCCAGGAGATCGAAGTGATCGTCGAAGAGATCGACGAAAAGGGCAAGGTCAGCCTGACTCCTGCCGACAGTTGGAATGCTGCTGGCGGAGATGCTGGCGCCAGCAGTGGTGGTGGTGGCGGTGCCGGCGAAGGTTCAGATGCCGGCTCGAACGATCGCCCGGCGCGTGCGCCGCGAAGCAACGACTCGGGTAATCGGCCGTCATCGCCCGCCACGTCGTCACCAGCCTCGGCTTCCGGCACAGCCACGACAACGGCCACGACAACGGCCACGACGATGTCGTTCGAGGATGGCTTCGATGCCGAACTGGCCGGAGCGCTCGGCGATCTCGGCCCCGGTGGCGAAGCAGGCGGTAACGAACGTAGCGATCGCAACGATCGTCCCGCCCGCGACGATCGTGGCGGGCGCGGTCCGCGCCGGCACCGTTGACCGAAGTCACGTTTCGGTGAGCGATCTTCGCCTCACATATCTCGACAACGGCCTCACCGTGGCCACCGAACGCGTGCCTGGCGCGCTGTCGGTGGCCACCGGTGTCTGGGTTGGTGTCGGTGCTCGTGACGAGCCCGACGAGTTGAGCGGTGTCAGCCACTTCCTCGAACATCTGTTGTTCAAGGGCACGCCGTCGCGCTCGGCCCAAGACATCTCGCGTACCATCGACCGCCACGGTGGCGACATCAATGCGTTCACCACCAAGGAATACACGGCGTACTACTGTCGACTTCCGGCTCGACATCTCACGGTGTCGACCGAACTGTTGGGCGACGTAGTCAGCAATCCTTGCCTCAGCGATGAGGATGTCGATACCGAGCGTCAGGTCATCCTGGAAGAGATCGCGATGGACGACGACATGCCCGATGACGTCGTGCATCGAGCATTCGGTGAGCAGCTATTTCCCGACCATCCGCTCGGGCGCGATACGGCCGGCGCAGTCGAGACCGTCGAGGCGATCTCGGGGCTCGATATCCGCGACTTCTTCGCTACTCGCTATACCGCCGACTCGATGGTGGTTTCCATCGCCGGTCCGCACGGCCACGATGAGATGCTGCAAGCGGTCCGCAACGGGTTCGAGGCGATCGCCACCCGCGGCTACCGGGCTACTCGGTCGACGCCGCCGGGTATCGGCACCAATCAACAGGTGCATGATGACACTGAGCAGGTCCACATCGTCATCGGTGGTCGAGCGTTGGCCCGCAATGACGATCAGCGTGAGGCACTCGACGTGGTCAACCACGTGTTCGGTGGGGGATTGTCGAGCCGGTTGTTCGAAGAGATCCGTGAGCGTCGCGGCCTGGTGTATTCGGTGCAGTCCGGTGTTGGCGCCTATGCCGACACCGGGTTCTACACCGTTTCTGCAGCATCACAGCCCAAGCACGCGGCGGAGGTGATTCGGCTCGTGCGCTCTGAACTCGAACGCCTGGTGAGCGATGGCGTTACCGATGACGAGCTCGACATCGCGAAGGGTTACCTCACGGGTGCGTTCGAACTCGGGCTCGAGGACACGGGCTCACGAATGGCACGCAATGCCGGTCTGTTGTGCACGGTTGGGTCGATCCGACCCGTCGATGAGCAGGTGGCGCGGTGGGAAGCAGTCGACCACGCAGCAACTCGCCGGGTGATCGAGCAAGTCTTCACGACGGCACCGATCACGGTCACCCTCGGGCCAGGCTGAGACCAGTATGCCGATTCGCGTAGGAGTGGTGGGTGCCGCGGGCAGGATGGGCCGTGAGGTGTGTGCCGCCGTGGTCGGCGCCGACGACCTTGAACTGGTCGCCGCGGTCGACGCGCACGCGAGTATCGACTCGGTCGAAGGACTGAGCATTCATGGCGACCTACGGGTGCTTGCCGACGCCGGCGCTCACGTGGTGGTTGACTTCACCGTGGCATCGGCGGCCCGACTCACGCTGCCATGGTTGGCCTTGCATGGAATCCACGCTGTCGTCGGTACCACAGGATTTGGTGCAGACGATCTTGATCTGTTCCGGTCGACCTTTGTTGCGAGCAACTGCCTTGTCGCCAGCAACTTCGCAATCAGCGCCGTACTGATGATGCGTTTCGCCGAGCTCGCCGCACCGTACTTCGACAGCGCTGAGATCATCGAGCTACATCACAATGCCAAGATCGATGCACCGTCAGGAACGGCTGTCACCACCGCACAGCGGATGGCTGCGGCATCGAGTCGGTGGGCACCAGATCCGACAACGCACGAGCTGTATCCGGGCGCACGTGGAGGCGAGGGACCTGCGGGCATACGGGTCCACTCCTTGCGAATCCACGGCATGGTGGCGCACCAGGAAGTGATTCTTGGTACCGCCGGGCAAACGCTGACGATTCGTCAGGACAGCTACGACCGTTCGAGCTACATGCCTGGCGTCCTACTGGCGTGCCGTGGAATCGCCGAGCACCCAGGGTTCACCCTGGGACTCGATGCATTCATGGGTGTTTGATCAGCCGAGTGCGGCGATGGCCGACTCGTAGTCGGGTTCCTGCGCAATTTCGGGCACCAGTTGGCTGTAGGTGACGCTGCCCGTCTCGTCGAGCACCACGACTGCACGCGCCAACAGCCCGGCGAGCTTGCCGTCGGCCAGGGTGAGACCCCACGCTTGCCCGAAGTCGCTGCGAAATGTCGACGCGTTCGAGACATCGGCGATGCCCTCGGCCGCGCAGAACCGGCCCTGTGCGAAGGGCAGATCGGCTGATACGTTGATGACCACGGTGTTGTCGAGCGCAGCGGCGCGTTGATTGAACGCACGCACACTGGCGGCGCATGTAGGCGTGTCGATGCTGGGGAAGATGTTCAACAATACCTTTTTCCCGGCCAGATCTGCCGGGGTGAGGTCGCTGAGGTCGCTCTTGGTAAGTGTAAATGATGGGGACGATCCAATGCTGGGGAGATCGCCCACGGTGCTGACGGGGTTACCGCCGAGTGCTGTTGTTGCCATGGCTGACAATCATGGCATGACCGGTTCGTCTACGTCGTTTTCATCCTCGTCGCCTTCGGCTTCGATGAGCGCGACTGGCGGGTTCTTGCGAAGCTTGCGCCCGCCTTGGATGAAGCTGACCGCGAACAAGCCGCCGACCATCCACCACTGATACTTCTCGATGTAGTCCAGTGCAGACCGGATCTGGTCTTCGAAGATTCGCCCGCCGATCCACAACACCTCCAGCTTGATGACCAACCCCACCGAGAGCAGTATGAGGAACCGGCGGACGTTCATCTGGCGGTGACCGGCCATCAGGCAGACCAGATTGCTCCCGGGCATGAGCAGGACGAACACCCACCCGGCCCGGTCGAGCCCGCGTTCGAACCAGCGGTACAGGGTGGGCATCTCGCCGACTTGCTTCTCGGTCCACTCGATTGCCCTGTGGCCGAACCACTTGCCAACGTGGAACAGCACGATGCCGACCGTGAACAGGCGAAGGAACCCGACGATCGCGTACGGAACCGGCTCGATGAACGGGTACGACGCGAACAGGTTGCGATTGCGTGATGACATCATGAGCACCAGTACTGGATGGTCGTCGATCCATGCAGGGGCGACGTTCGAGCCGATGGTGCCGGTGATGTACAGGGCACCGGCCGCGCCAAGCAATGCACGCCGCGCTGCGGGTGAGTGGTGCCGGTGATGGTGCGGATGGAGCTCCGGTTCGCCGACGGCCGCAGGGGTGGCGGGTTCAGACATGGAAGAGCAGGGTAGCGCTGCGCTACGGTGGCCGTCCGATGAGGCTGAGTTCGAATGCGTGGTTGGGTGGCTGTGCTGGGGCGCTCGTCATCGGTGGATGCGGCGGAGCCGGCGGCGTCGGGGCAAAGGACACGTCAGTGCTGGCCACCTCTGCGTCAAATGGTGTCACCGTGGAAGTACTGGCCCTCGACAACAGCTTTCGTTCCGAGACGATCACCGTCGTGGCCGGCACAGTCGTCACATGGGAGAACCGGGGCCGCAACGATCACAACGTGGTGGCGGTAGCCACGGAGGTGTTCCCCGGAAGCACGTGGGGCGTCGCCGAGGCAGACTTCCATCCGGGCCAGGCGTACTCGCACCTCTTCGCCCGCCCGGGCGTGTACGAGTATGTTTGCACGATCCACGGTGCGAAGGGTAAAGGTATGGTCGGTACCATCACGGTCACCGGCTGAACGTTAGATTTTCGTTACCAGGGGGAAGCCATGACATCGAAGTTCCGGATCGTCGCGTCGGCGTTGGCACTGTTCTGCGCAGGCGCGCTCACTGCGTGCAGTTCGGACACCACCGCCTCACCCGGTTCTGCTACGGCGGTAAGGGTGAGCACGATCCCTGACGACACCGCGCCGGCACCGGGCACCGAGCTGGCAGCCGACACTGCCGGAACATCTGCCACAGTTCCTGCCGCCGCCACATCGCCGGTGACCGACACAGCGCCGGTGGCCGTAACAGAGCCGGTGACGACGCTCGGAGTGATTGCGGTGCCTGCCGATCAGCCGACCATTCAGGCCGCCGTCGATGCAGCGCAGCCAGGTGACCTGATCCTCATCAGCCCCGGCATTTATCATGAGGCGGTCGACGTGACCACCGACAATCTGACGCTTCGCGGTCTCGATCGCAACACGGTGATCCTCGACGGAGAGTTTGCACTGGACAACGGCATCCGGGTACTGGCGGCTCATGGTGTGGCGGTCGAGAACATGACTGCTCGCAACTACACCAAGAACGGGTTCTTCTGGACGGGTGTCGACGGCTACCGGGGCTCGTACCTCACCGCGTACCGAAACGGTGACTACGGCGTCTACGTGTTCGATTCCAAGACCGGCCAACTCGACCACGGGTACGCCAGCGGCAGCCCGGATGCGGGTGTCTACATCGGTGAGTGCTATCCCTGCGATGCCCTCGTCGACGGGTTCGTCAGCGAGTACAACGGGTTGGGATATTCCGGTACGAACTCCGGTGGCAATCTCTTGATCGTCAACTCGGTCTTCCGCTTCAACCGCGCGGGCGTGGTGCCCAATAGCGGCAGCTATGAGCTGTGCTATCCGAATCGGCGCACGACCATCGTCGGCAACGTCGTGTATTCGAACAATCAACCCGACACGCCTGCGATCGACGTCTCCCTGCTGGCCATGGGCAACGGGATCCTCAGCGCAGGAGCAGTCGCGAACGTGATCGAAAAGAACCTCGTTTACGACCACGACAAGAGCGGAATCGGCATGGTGCCATACCTCGAGGAGGATCCCAACGACAACCAGCCGCCGGATTCGGCGATCGACCGCAGTTGTGCCGATGCAAAGGCCGATCCGCCTCCCGATCCCTCCACCGTGCAAAAGCCGGCGTTGTGGGATTCCAAGCTGAACCGGGTGGTAGGCAACGTGTTGTCCGACAACCGTCTCACCGACATCCTCATCGCGTCGGCCGGTACCGACGTGAGCACGCTCGGTAACTGTGCGTCCGACAACACGCTTACCTCCACGTTGCCGAACAACCTGCAGACGCTTGCGCCGTGCACGGACGCCGGTGTGGGCGTAGGTAGCGGCGACTGGAAAGACGGTGAGTACAACGTTGCCGTCTGGCTGAACGAGGTCCACCCTCCCTCGAAGGATTACCGCACAGCGACGCCGGTTCCGGCCGATCAGGAGAACATGCCGAACGCGGCCACCGCCCCAGCTCATCCGGCCGTTGATGTTCCAGCGCAGGTCGATCTCGATGCCATCACGGTGCCCGACAAACCTGCGTGACCGCGTGCTCTCAGCAGTTAGGGAAGGGGTGGCGGCTGTGGCGGTGGCTGCCGCTGCGCTCCTCGGCAGCTGTTCCTCGGCCGGCTCTGCGACATCGTCACACGTGGGTCATGTTCACCCCGTACCAGCGGGTCATCCCGATCATCCGGTCACCGGAGCACAGGGTAGAGTGCCACAGTTCGTGGTTGAATGCGAATTCAGCCATATGGGAAACGACGATCCAATCGTGCACCCTGGCTCATCTGGCGGCAGCCATCTCCACGTGTTCTTCGGTAACGTCACCACCAATGCCGACAGCACCCTCGATACGCTTCAGCGGGGCGCGACAACGTGCGATCAGCCGCTCGACCGTGCCGCGTATTGGGCACCGGCATTGCTGACAGATGGTCGGCCGATAACGCCGCTGAAGAGCACGGCGTACTACCGGCCGGGCGAAGAAGTCGACCCGACACTGCTGCACGCCTACCCGCCTGGCCTGATGATGGTGGCGGGCAACGCGAGCGCCACTGAGCCCCAGTCGACTGCTGTCGTAGCCTGGACCTGCGGTACTGGAATTGACCGTGGCGTTGCGCCGCCAGACTGCCCGGCAGGCCGCAATCTGCGGCTGATCGTGACATTCCCCGACTGTTGGGACGGCGAGCATCTCGACAGCGTCGACCATGTCAGCCACATGGCCTATAGCTCGGGCGGGAGGTGTCCTGTGCACAACCCGGTTCCGGTGCCACAGTTGCAGTTCTCGGTGGAATACCCGGTGTCGGGCCGCACTGGCACGCTGACACTTGCGACCGGCGGGTTGCTGACCGGCCACGCCGACTTCTTCAACGCGTGGGACGAAACGAAACTGCAGCGCGAGATCGCGGTGTGTCTGCACCGCAAGGTGGTCTGCGGCGTGACAAGCGGTCGTGTCGACGGCTGACCTGCGTGGACCCAGCGTTCAGGTTGCTGCCGGGTTGAGCGCGATACGGATCGCGGACCGTCGTGACCCGGCGACCGATGTCAGTACGACGAGGGCGACGACGACGATCAACAGATCGAGTGGTTCGTGGAGGAAGATCGTTGCCAAGGCCAATGACATCATCGGTTGAAGGAGCTGGATCTGGCTCACACGCGCGATGCCGCCGAGAGCGAGGCCGGCGTACCAGGCGAAGAAGCCCAGGAACATCGACACGACGCCGAGGTAGGCGAGACTGATCCACGCGGTGGCGGGTTCGTCGAACCCGACCGGGCCCAGACCGATGACAGTGAGCGGCACCGTGAGTGGCAGCGCAATGACTACCGCCCAGCTGATGGTTTGCCACCCGCCGAGCTCATGGCTGAGACTGGCGCCTTCCGTGTATCCCACTGCTGCGGCGGCGATGGCCCCCAGCAGATAGATGTCACCGACGGCGATGTCTGCTGTGCCGCGGGCGATCGCGAGTACCACGACGGCTGACGCCCCGATGCCCGCGTAGAGCCAATACCTGGCCGATGGTCGATCGCCGGTCCGGATGACCGCCCACCCCGCCGTGGTCGCAGGCAGCAAACCCACGACGACCGCCCCGTGACCGGCCGGAGCATGCTGTAACGCGAGACCGCTGAAGGCGGGGAACCCGATGACGACGCCGCCGATGACGAGCGCCAAACGAAACCAATGCCGGCATCGTGGGAGTGGTGTGCCGGTGATCCGCAGCACGACTGCGGCAAGGACACCTGCGATGATTGCCCGACCGAACGAGGGGAAGATCACCCCGAACTCACGGACTGCCACGTGGGTGAACGGCAGCGATGCGCTGAAGCACACCACGCCGACAAAGCCAAGGGTCAGCCCGCGCGTTTCCGGCGACGATGTAGTAACGTTATCTGAGATGCTCACATCTGATGATAACAGTGTTGCCACGTTCTTGCGCGCGGCATGTGCCGCCGGTCGCCCTGGCGACCGACTTCCTAGCGTGCGTCAGCTGCAACAGCGCTTTCACGTGAGTCCGATCACCGTGCAACGGGTGGTCCGCGCTCTAGTGATGGAAGGCAAGGCAGTCGCGAGGCCGGGCGACGGCACATTCGTCACGAGCGGCGTGGCGTCGCCGACGCGGCCAGTCGATCACTCGTGGCAAACAGTGCTGCTCGGGCGATCACCAGAGGTTGGCCGGGGCCTTGAACATCTCGCGATACCGCGGGCGGCGTCGACGCTCGGACTCGACACTGGCTTTCCCGACCCGATGCTGCAAGCGCAGCATCTGCTCGCGACAGCGGCGGCACGCTGTGCCCGACGCTCGGAGGCTTGGGATCGGTGCCCGCCCCAGGGCCTAGTCGAGTTGCGCACGGTGTTCGCCGCAGAACTCGGCGGACCGTTTTCGCCAGCGGATGTCCTGATCACGCCAGGGGCCCAGGCTGCACTCGACTCGATCTTCCGCGTCCTTGCCAGGCCGGGTGACCCAGTCGTGATGGAAGATCCGTGCTATCCCGGCGCAATCGTTGCGTCCACGCTCGCTGGGCTCGTACCGATCCCGGTGCCTACCGACGAACATGGCGTGCTCCCCGACGCATTGGGCGATGTGCTCGCGCGTAGCGGTGCTCGGATGATGGTGGTCCAACCCCGTCATTCCAACCCGACTGGGTCGATCATGACGAGCGAACGTCGAGTCAGCATCTTGGCCATTGCCCGAGAGTTCGGATGCTTCATCATCGAAGACGATTGGGTGCGCGACCTCGACCTCGACGGCCCCAGCGGACCACCATTGATCATCGACGACCAGCACGGACATGTCATCACGATCCGCTCACTCAGCAAAGCGGCAGCTCCCGGCCTGCGCGTTGCGGCGGTGATTGCACGCGGTCCGGCACTCGCCCGCCTGGTGAGCGCCCGGCTGGCTGCAGACTTCTTCACGGCGCCGCTTCTCCAAACCATCGCAGCCGAAATCCTTCCTTCAGCGGTCTGGCAGAGACACCTCGTGGTTCTCCGCTCAGCCCTCCGAGAGCGACGCGACCTGCTGGTGACCGAACTAGCCGCTCATGCGCCGCAACTGCGCTGCACTCCGCCCAGGGGCGGCGTCGCCATCTGGGTGCAGTTGCCGGCGGGCATCGACGAAGCTGCCCTTGCGAGCGCGTGCGCCGACCGAGGTGTTGGCGTGTCGGTCGGCAACACGTACCGGCTGACCGAATCACCGCACGGTTATCTCCGCCTCGCATTCGGTACCTCCGAGGCTTCGTCACTCAGCGTCGCGGCCGAACGGATCGGAAGTGCACTGCGATCACTTCTCGACCAGTAGTCGTCTCGATAGCCGTTTCGTAGCGGATTCCTCGTTCGCCAATGAGAATCGGGCAAATAGCTACAACGGACGGACCATCTGTGAGAGTCAGTTGGTTGGCGTAGGCCGCCTCTGCGGAGGAGTCGTCGTGAAGCATGTCCTGATTTGTGCGTTCGCTCTGGTCGGTTTGGTTTCCGCGTGTTCCAGTTCCGAGTCGGCCAAGACCGCCTCCACGACGGCAGTAACCACGGCACCGGTTGCGGTGACCGACCCGCCATCGACTGAGCCTGCAGCAACCAACCCAGCAGCGACCGAACCCGCCGACACCGCGCCTTCGGCTTCCGAGCCCGTAGCGACGGAACCTGCCGCCACCACGCCGGCAGATACGGAACCTGCAGGCACTCAGCCAGCGGTGACTGATCCTGCACCGCCCGAAACCGAGGCGCTTGCCCCGTCCGACCCGCTCGACGACCTTGACCAAGACGGTGCTGTCGATGAGAAGTGCGGCACCGCCGACCTGGGCGGAGGCCTCATTGTGAACACGCTGTGCAACGAGTTCCTTGTCCCGACCCCCGAGAACGGCGTCACTCCAACGGCGCAGTCGGTACTCAACATTCCTTCGCCCGGTTGGCCAGACCTCGACAACGTCGACGCAAACGTCAAGGTTGCCACCACGACCGATGGCCGCCGCGTGGCGATCTACATTCTCGGCAGCGATGCGCTGTTCGACTCCGGCAAGGATCGGTTGCGGACCACCTCAGAGCCTCCCCTCGCTGCGGTCGTCGCCTCGATCCAGCAACGGTTCCCCGGCGGCACCATCGTCGTGCGAGGTGCTGCCGACTCCGTTGGTGACGCCGCCGCAAACCAGTCGTTGTCCGAACGGCGCGCTGCCTCGGTAAGGGACAAGCTTGTTGCTTTGGGTCTTGATGCGGCGACGATCACTTCGCTCGGCCTCGGTGCCTCAGTACCGGCGGCCGAGGAAGCCAACCCGGATGGCACCGTCAGCGACATCGGCCGCCAGGTGAACCGCCGGGTCGAGATCGCCGTGCTGGCCTAATCGCGCCGCAAGCGCGCAAACAGGCGGAGGTCAGACTGCGACGGGGGAGCGATCGGTGTCGTCGCTTGCAGCGTGACGACGTCGACGAAGAACGAAGACGCCTGCGCCCGCCAATGTGAGCGCGAACACCGCAGTGTCGATCGCAAACACCCGCTGTGCATCTCGATGAACGAGACCGCATGGTTCGCGGGTGAACTGCTGGGGTGGCTCAGGCGTCGGTAGTGGTGCATTGCTCAGGGCATCGCCGTCGAACAACGTGTTGCAATGGACTACGGTGGACGAGGGCTGGTCGTGGGTATTGTTGCCGGACGGCACGGCATCGTGCAATGGCTTCACCGCCCAGAGCAGCACCGTGGCGGCATACCAGGCGACAACGACGCCAACGACGATGACCAGGAGACGGCGGGTGCGGGGCGACACAACGCCCAGCGTATCGGCCGCCGCCGCCGCCATCGGTTCGGGCGCAGGCTCAGAGACGTCCGGAGGCGATCACCCTGGCAAGGAACTCGCGGGTCTCGGCGCACGCAGGTTCGCTGAACATCTGCAGGGGTGGGCCCTGCTCGAGGATTCGGCCGTCTTTCAAGAAGCACACGCTGTCGGCGATCTCGCGAGCGAAACTCATCTCATGTGTGGCGAGCAGCATCGTCATGCCTGTAGTTCGCAGTTCGCGAACAACTTGCAGCACCTCGCCGACGAGAACAGGATCGAGCGCAGCCGTGATCTCGTCGAGGAGCATGATCTCGGGCTTCATCGCTAGCGCGCGCACGATGGCCACGCGTTGCTGTTGCCCGCCCGATAGTTGATCGGGGTAGGCATCGGCCTTGTCGGCCAGTCCGAATCGGTCGAGCAACGACTTCGCTTCGCTGTCGGCCTGGGCGCGGCCATGCTTGAGCACCCTGGTGGGTGCCAACGTGATGTTCTGGATGACCGACATGTGCGGGAACAGGTTGTAGCTCTGGAACACCATCCCGATCCGGGCGCGGATGGGGTCGGGATCGAGGCCAGGCTCGCTGATGTCGACGCCGTCCAACAGGATCGTCCCATCGTCGACAGGTTCGAGCAGGTTGATACATCGCAGCAACGTGCTCTTACCGGAACCCGATGCACCAATCAGGCAGACCACGTCGTGCTCGGCCACCTGTAGCGAGACGTCATCCAGCACGATCCGCTTCGAGAACGACTTGCGAACGTGTCCGACGTCGAGTTTGGGGCCGGCGAGTTTGGGGCCGTCGGTCTTCATGTGGTGACCGTGCCGCCTGTTCTAGTGCGTTGTCGGGCGATGTACCAGTCGACCAGTCGGGTGAGCGGGATGGTGAGCAGTAAGAAGATGGCAGCCGCTGCGACGAGTGGGGTGTAGTTGGCGTAGAGATCCTTACGCGACGTTGCCCGGCGAAATACCTCGATCGGTCCGATCAGACTGACGAGCGCGACGTCTTTTTGTAGCGACAAAAAGTCGTTCATCAATGGTGGGATCACCCGCCGGCCGGCCTGGGGAAGCACGACGTGGATCATCGTGCGCGAGTGCGAGAGCCCGAGTGAACGCGCGGCCGCGCGTTGGCTTTCATGCACGCTTTCGATGCCGGCCCGAAACACCTCGGCTACGTACGCCGAGTACGCGAGGACGAGCGCCACGGGGCCCCAGAGGTAGGGCGAGTTCCACGGTCGTTCGAGCCCGAGACCGGGAACACCGAAACCGATGATGTAGATCGTGAGGATGATCGGCACACCGCGAAAGACATCGGTGTACACGGTGGCCAGAAGTCGCACGGGGAACAATGCAGGATTGCGTGTGTTGCGGCACAAGGCAATGGTGAGACCCCAAACCAGGATGCATGGCGCACACCACAGGAAGAGCTTGACGTCGACCCACAGGTAGCCGAGAAGATCGGGGAAGTCCTTTCGGAACCGTTCGCCGTTGAAGAACAGTTCTCGTACGCGCGGCCAGCCGGACGCCTTCGGCACCAGGAACACGATCAGGCCGAGCACCACGACCGTGCTGGTGACGGCGACCGCCAGTGACCGTCGACGTCGGGTGCGCAGATAGCGGTCGCGACGCGTCGACCCGGATTGCGCAGAGGGCGCCGGC
>JANYDH010000034.1 GCA_025359865.1 Actinomycetes bacterium
CGACGTTGAAGGTTGTGTCGGTGATCGCAGGAGATTCCAAACCGAACGAAATTGGTCTGTGGCAGATCGGCACTCCCGACGCCGTAACGCCGTGGCACATGGTTACGCAGGGTTCGCGCTACCTTCTTTTTATCGAACCCTACGGTGAAACTAAGAACTACGTTGTCGTCGGCGGGGACCAAGGGCTATACCGCTTCGACGAAGCAACGGAGAACTTCCTTAGAGTCGGCGACGATCGCCCAGACTCCAATCCCGTCTCGCTTGCGTTGCAGGGCACGACAATTACGGTGACCGGTACAGAGGTACTAGCTTCCCAAATGTGCAACTCATTCGCCAAAGCCTTAAATGATGCTGCTGATGGGCAGGACCTACTGGATCGGATTCAAGCAATCAACATTGGACCGTTGTCGACAGACGTTCGATTGGGCCTGATTGAGCTCCTGCGTCAATTCAATACTGCGCTGCAAGAGTCGGGATCGGCGACCACGCAGCCCATCGTCGTTGAGGTGAACAAGCGCTGTGGCTTGGCGCTTGAGGCACAAATTCTGACTAGGCAGGGCTGATCGACCGATGCTTCGGCCTATCGGGTCCACCGACATATCGACGCTTGCGGGGCTCGCTCTTTCGCTGGGAGGGTTGTGGGGGCGTCCTGCGTTCTCGATGACCATGCCGCCACCTCCATTTGAACAAGCCATCCGCTCGAATGTGATAGTGCAAGCACTGTCATGCGTCCCGACGAACCTCGCGACCCCTCGCGATGAATTGTTGGGCGTCTGTGGCCTCACTGATCCAGATTGGAGGGCCAACACGGCGTCACTTGATGTCGCCATTCCTGTAAGTCAATCGTCAACGACCGGCATCGTGACGGCTGACCGTGACGTTGATTCTTTTCAGGGTGACCTTGCTGAATTCGTTGAGTACCACTGCCGTGACTGGCCGTTCAGACGTGCCCAACTCCGGATCTGCACTCAGGTCGCAACGCTCCTGCCGATACTAGAGTCACGTCGATTCGAGCTCGTTGCGGAGCTTTCAGACGCCATGCTGTGGAGGGGAACGTACTTCCCGGCCCGGCTGTACCTCGTCGACCTGACCTAGAGACCGTGACTACCGACAGCACCGGGGCGTTTGGACCGCAGGGCCTTCATTGCTCTCTTCGGATGGTTCTGTTTTCTGACCTTCATGACTTGTATGGGCTGGAATTGGACGAGGCAAGCCGCCCGGAGTCCCAGTGGCGATTCTCGAAGCGTTTCTTTCCGCAGCTCGACGCCTATGTGCACTCGTTCTTCGCGGTCCACCACTGGCCTATCTTCGTAGAGGCCATATCAATGGATGAGCAAGACCGGCGGGGCTTTGTGTACTGCGTAGAGACCGATTACCGAAGCAGGTCATCGGAGCTCTGCGTAATGAGCGTTCGCCCTCACGCCGACCGAATATTCGTCATGGGGATTGGTCGGTACATCGCAGAACTGTTCTCAGGGCAGTACCTGCGCCAATTGTCGGTTCGACCCAACGGAGACAGTGCCAGCCTGGTGGAACTCTTGCGCGCTGCTGGGCTAGTGCGAAATTCTTACGGAGGTGCGGTCATCGTTGATGCCGAGCCGTACCTCAGATGGTGGAAAGGCGCATTTGCTGCTTCGTGCGCGCTCGGCCAAACGGACGACATCCGCCAGATCGTCTTGAAGGCTCAGGAGAGCGAGAAGCCGACCTAGGCTTCGGGCGACCCGTGCCGAGTTCGCCCAACAGTTGAAGTTGCCGCTGCCACCTCTACCCCGGGCCCGGTCAACTCGAACGTTGTGGCGGTGGTCAGTGGATGTCATGCTTACGGCTAGTCTCTCGGCCTCAGGGGCAGCTCCGCTGCTGGTCTCGTAAAGTTCCGACCCGTGGGGCGTGAAGGAATCCGACGTGCCACCCGAGGCCACCCTTGCGTTCCCGGGCTCAGAGCTACTCAGCCGCAAGTCGAGCCAAGGCGACAAGGGCACCTACATCGACGGCGGCTCAGCGGAATACGTACCACGTCTGACGCTCACGTACGACGTACCGCCGACTGATCCGGCAGAACTCCCGCAATGGTACGAATCCCAACGCGCGAGCTTGACTACGCAGTGGAGAAGGAAGCGATCCGAGTGCGAGCGTTGTTGGAGGCCACCCAAATCGCTGACGGATTCGATGTGGACTTCGGGATACTCGGAGCAGTCCATGACGACGGAACCCTCACGAGTTTCACGGTCACCGTCGTTGTAAGGCCGACCTGAACCGACGGCCAGAACCGATGGGGTGGGCCCAATACGACCTGTCACGAGCTGACGGATCGGTGCTCCTCGATCATCGAACTCAGGCCCGCAGCGATTGCCGCATCGCGGTCTTGTGTTGCGTGCTGATAGATGAGCGCAGCTCGTGGTGATGACTGACCCATTCTCGCCATCAGTTCCTTCGTGCTCGCCCCGGTCGCGGCCGCAAGGGTATTGCCGGTGTGGCGAAGGTCGTGGAAACGCAGCCCTGTGATACCGGCGGCTTTGGTCGCTCGGCCCCACGCGGTGTATAGCGTCGCCCGCCGCATCGGTGCGCCACTCGTCGTCGTGAACAGCAGGCCATCTGTTCCGAGGGGCACCGACGCGAGGTGTTGCTCGAGGTCGGGGATGACCACCTGCGGGATCACGATCGTGCGCACGCCGGCGTCGGTCTTGGGCGGGCCGAGCACGAGGGTGCCGTCAGACAGCTCCTGATACTGCTCCTCGATTCGAACGGTGCGATGCAGCAAGTCGAGGTGGCGCACACGCAAGGCGCGAATCTCCCCGAGCCGCAATCCGCAGAAGGTGGCCAGCAACACCGCGGCGCGGAGCTCGGGAGTGATCGCGTCGGCCAGCTCGAATACTTGCGCAATCGTCGCAACGGGGCGCTCTGCGGGGCGCTCCGTCGAGGCACCCTTCACGAGGCACGGGTTGCGCACCACGATGCCGTCCTCCACCGCGGTGGCGAACACTGCGTGCACCAGTCGATAGCACTTGGCGATCGTCGAGGCGCCCGGCTTGCCAGCAGAGATCATGTCGGCGCGCCATGTTCGGATCCGGCTCGGCGTGATCTCTCGAAGTTCCGTCGCGCCCAGCGCCGGCAGGATGTGCAGGCGCAACTCACCCTCGTACAGCTCGTGAGTGCGGGGACGCAGCTGCGGTCGTTCGGCGAGCCAGCGCGTCGCGTACTCCTCGAACGTAACCTTGCCGGCGTCGGGGTCGATCCACGACCCGCGGTCCACGTCTGAGCGGACCGAGGCGAGGTACGCGTCGGCCTCGCGCTTGGTGCGGAATGTCGTCGGCGCGCTGTGCCAGACAAGATCGATGCAGTAGCGCGCCTGGAACCGACCCGAAGGCAACTTGCGCACGCTTCCCCAACGGCTGCGACCCATGCCGACAGCCTAATTCTGTTATGGCACGGAAGTGGCACGAAGTGGCACGGCGGCCGATTTCTGGAGCCTCGCTCGGAGAGTGCACCATCTCTGAGCTGGTCTTTCTATGGAGCGGGTGACGGGAATCGAACCCGCGTTCTCAGCTTGGGAAGCTGATGTTCTGCCTCTGAACTACACCCGCAAGCCCGACCTCTAGGCGTCGGACGAGCGACGCAAGGCTAGCCAGAACAACGTCATCTGCACCAACGGCAAGCAGTTGATCATGGGAAGATCAGGTTGTGCGCAGCCCGGGCATCGGCTAGGTGTGATGCGGGCGCCGCTGAGAACTAGGTTGTGGCCGTGATCCTGTCCGACCGCAGCCTGCACGAGCAGATCAATTCCGGGCGCATTGTGATCGACCCGTTCGATCCCTCGTGCGTGCAGCCTTCCTCCATCGACGTCAAGATCGGCAACTTGTTCCGAGTGTTCCGCAACCACACGTCGGCCATCATCGACGTCAAGTTGAACCAGGAAGACCTGACCGAGTTGGTCACGATCCCCGACAGCGGTGTGTTCATGTTGCACCCCGGCGAGTTCGTGCTCGGGACAACGCTGGAACGAGTCGCCGTGCCCGACGACCTAGTCGCGCGCATCGAAGGGAAGTCGAGCCTCGGCCGACTCGGGCTGATCATCCACTCCACGGCGGGCTTCATCGATGCCGGGTTCGACGGCCACGTCACGCTCGAGCTCACCAACATCGCCACCCTACCGATCACCCTCTACCCGCATATGAAGATCGGCCAGGTCAGCTTCATGCAAATGACCACACCTGCCGAGAACCCGTACGGCAAGGGCGCGCGTGGCTCGAAGTACCAGGGGCAACGCGGGCCAACGCCCAGCCGTTACTGGGAGAACTTCCAGTAGCTGGTCGGCCGCGCCCCGGGGCCGCGATCGAAAATCTCCGTAGTACTGCCGATTCGGCGGCTGTCGACATCGCCAGACCTCGCTGGCGTGGATCTTGGCGCAGCACGCGAATCGGTCGCCGATGTGACCGGTGATGCGGTTGCCGATGTGGTGGATCTCGCTGGTCCTGCCGATGTTGCTGGCCTTTTGCTACCTGCTGGGTGACTTACTCCCCGGCGACGGGAATGCTGAACGATGGCGGCTCGTAGCTGGCGAAGTTGCGCTCGCCGGCTTCGATCGCGTCGAGTAGGTGGATAGCGATGTCGGCCACCTTCACCTGGTCTTCCTCCATCCCTGCCGCCTTCACACCGTCATCGAGCATGATGTAGCAGAACGGGCAGGCGGTGGCCACACGGGTGGCGCCGGTGGAGATCGCTTCGCGGGCACGCTCGTCGTTCACCTTCGTGCCGATCGACTCCTCCATCCACATCCGGGCGCCGCCGGCGCCGCAGCACATTCCCGTGGTGCCGTTGCGTGGCATCTCGACCACTTCGATGCCTTTGATCGAGCCGACCACCTTGCGCGGCGCCAAATAGACGTCGTTGTGGCGGCCGAGGTAGCAGCTGTCGTGATATGTGATCCGCTCTTCCAGTGTGGCCTTGCTGACGTCGAGCTTGCCACTCTCGATCAACGATTCGAGCAGTTGGGTGTGGTGCACGACTTCGTAGTTGCCACCGAGTTGCGGGTACTCGTTCTTCAACGTGTTGAAGCAGTGCGGGCATTGGGCGATGATCTTCTTCACGCCCATCCCGTCGAGCATTTCGATGTTCGGCATCGCCAGCATCTGGAACAGGTATTCGTTGCCACTGCGTCGGGCCGAGTCGCCCGTACACATCTCGCTCGGTCCAAGGATCGCTACGTCGATGCCTGCCCGCTTGAGGAGCTTGGCCATCGCCTGGGTGACCTTTTTGTTCTTGTCGTCGAACGAACCGGCGCACCCGACCCAGTACAGGTATTCGGCCTCGATCGGCTGGCCGGGATCGACGATGGTGACGTCGAGTCCCTTGGCCCAATCGCCACGCTCGCCCTGGTTGATGCCCCACGGATTGCCCTGGTTCTCCATCGCCCGGTAGGCGTTGCCGAGTTCGGCGGGGAAGTTGCTCTCCATCAGCGACAGGTACCGGCGCATGTCGAGGATCTTGTCGAGGATCTCAATGTTGACCGGGCAGATCTCGTCGCATGCCCTGCAACTGGTGCACGCCCAGATCTCTTCCGCGGTGATCCGCTCGAACAGCGAGTTGGCGGAAATGGTGATGCCGCTGTCAACGCCGATCGGGGGGCTGACATGTCCGTGCGGTGCCGATGCTGCCATGACTTCGCCGGTCTTGAGCACGATCTCGCGTGGGTCGAGCGACTTGCCCGTGGCATGGGCGGGGCACACGCTGGTGCAGCGACCGCACATCGTGCACGCGTCGGTGTCGAGCAGTTGCTTCCAGGTGAAATCCTCCACGACCGACGCGCCGAATGATTCGAGCGAGGTCTCGGTCAGGTTCGGCATCGCCCGCATTGCGCCCTTCGGACGCTCGCGATCCTTGAGGTACATGTTGAGCGGTGACGTGAACATGTGACGCAGCATGGTGACCGGCAAGATCGCGAGGAATACGATGAAACTGACCACGTGCACAGCCCACAGGATCTGATGCCATTGGGTCAGCGACTGTGCGGCGACCCCGTTGAACAGCTTGCTCAGCGGATAGCCGATGAAGCTCCACTTTTCGTAACTCGGCTGTTGGATCTCGGCGATGCGGAACGCCTCGGCGAAGAACCCGCTGACGCCGAGGACGAAGAACGTCCCGAGGATGAGCGCGTGCTCGGGCTTGGATTTGATCCGGATGCGGTATGGGCGCTGGACGTACCGGCGGATGATTGCCCACACGATGCCGGTGAGGAACACCAGTCCGGCGAGGTCGCCGATGAAGCTGTACGCCATATAGACCTGGCCGTGCAGGAACTTCAGGTCGGTCGGCAGTTGGTGGTCGATCTCGAGCGTGGTGGTGACCCCGAGCAGGACGAGGAACCCGAAGTAGATCATCGAGTGCATCACGCCGGCGGCCGAGTCGCGCAGCAGGGTACGCATGTACACGCCGGCGCGGAAGTCGGCGAGGCGGCGCTTCGCGTTCTTCGTAGTGGTGCGCCGCCGGTCGGGTGCACCACGTTCCCAGTTCTTCATCCGGTCGGCGAACGCAAACGCACCCCACACGAGCAACGCGGGGATCACGGTGTAGAACGCGACCTGCAGGGCCCCGGGGATACCTTCGAACGCCTCGCGGCCCGGCCCCTTCTTGGAATGCCATTCCGTGAACTGCGGCACGATGCCGGACACGAGCGTGAACACGCCCATGAAGCATCCGATGACCAGGACGATCTGGTGGGGTTTGATCCGCTTCGGGGCGCTGGGCTGACCCTCGGCGCCGGGCTGATCAGGGGAGGGCGATGCGTGCGTACTCATGGCACGATGGACCCTAGTTCGCCGCAGTGCGCTTGGTCATGTTGACACGGCAAGCAGTCGAGATGTCGCCGTGCGATGGGCGCGGCAGTCGGTCTGTCAGCCGAAGTACTGGCGATCGAGATCGCGGATGCGTGACGCCAGCGATGCGAGCAGCTTGTGGGCAAGTGCCGGTACATCATCGACAACACCGAGGAACGTGCGCTGGCTGAGCAACAAGAACGTGCAGTCCGTCTCGCAGGTGACCGTGGCCGTACGCGGGCCATGATCGAGTAGCGAAAGTTCGCCGACGATGGTGCCGGGGCCGAAGCTGCCGATCTTCTTGCTGTTGCGCTTCACCGCGACCGTGCCCTCGAGCACGACGAACGCCTCGCGACCGGTCTGGCCCTGGTCGACGATGAGCGAGCCTGCCGGCATCGTCACTTCGTCACCTGCCTTTGCGATCTTCTCGAGGTCTTTCTGCGAACAGCTCGCAAAGAGCGGAACGATACGGAGGTGTTCGATGTATGCCTTTTTGCTCGCCATGTGCGCGAGCATAGACCGTCTGCGAACAACGAAGTGACACAGGCGTCCCCGGTCGTTTGTGAGGTTCCGGCAGCGCAGTCGTGCACGAATACACTGGTGCTTCGTCACCGACTTGCGAGGTTCCCATTGACGCTTTCACTGCACCGACATCCGTCGTTTCCGGGCCGGCCGGGGCCGCTGCTGCTGATCATCGCCGATGGTGTCGGCATCGCCCCCGAAGGCCCCAGCAATGCAGTCACCGAGGCCGACACTCCCACGCTCGATGCGCTGCTCGCCTCACCGTTGTCCGCCCAACTCGTCGCCCACGGTGTCGCTGTCGGGTTGCCGTCGGATGACGACATGGGCAACAGCGAGGTCGGTCACAACGCACTCGGTGCCGGACGGATCTTCGCGCAGGGCGCCAAACTGGTCAACAAGGCGTTGGCTGATGGCACCCTGTTCGCCACGCCCGTGTGGCACGCCGCGGTGCAGCACGGTCGCGAGCACACGATGCATTTCATCGGACTGCACTCGGATGGCAACGTGCATTCCAGCAACGATCAGCTCTACCAGTTGTTGGAGCGTGCAGCCGATGAAGGTGTTCGCCGAGCGAGGGTACACATTCTGCTCGACGGCCGTGATGTACCGGTACGATCGGCGCGCGACTACATCGCCCAGACCGAGCAGGTGCTGCAGAAGATCAACGAGCACCACGGCGCTGATTACCGCATCGCGTCGGGCGGCGGCCGGATGACCATCACGATGGACCGCTACCAGGCCGATTGGGACATGGTCAAGCGTGGCTACGACTGCCACACCTATGGCGTCGGGCGGGACTTTTCCTCGGCCACCGAAGCCGTCGAGACGATGTATGCCGAATCCGATCTGGGCGATCAGTACCTCGCTGCGTTCGTGATCGTTGGCGACGATGGCAGACCGGTAGGTGCGATGGCCGATGGCGACGCGGTCGTGCTGTACAACTATCGCGGCGACCGCTCGATCGAGATCTCGCAGGCCTACGAAGACCCCAACTTCACGGCGTTCGATCGTGGGCAACATCCCGACGTGTACTTCTGCGGGATGCTGCAGTACGACGGCGACAAGCTCGTCCCGAAGCACTACCTCGTCGAGCCGCCCGTCATCGAGCACACCATGAGCGAATACCTGTGCGCTGAGGGTGTCCACAGCTTTGCGATCAGCGAAACGCAGAAGTTCGGTCACGTCACCTACTTCTGGAACGGCAATCGCTCGGGGTACATCGACAAGGCGCTGGAGACGTATGTCGAGATCCCATCCGACAACGTCCAGTTCGACACGACCCCGGCGATGAAGGTGCGCGAGATCACCGCACGCACCATCGAACTGTTACGCACCGGCACGTACCGGTTCGGCCGGCTCAACTTTCCATCGGGCGACATGGTCGGCCACACCGGCGATCTCGGTGCAACGATCCAGGCGATGGAAGTGATCGACGAGTGCGTCGCGCAACTGATCGCGGTGATCGACGAACTGGGTGGGGTGTTGGTCTACACCGCCGACCATGGCAACGCCGACATCATGTATACCGAGTCGGGCGGCGTGCGGTCGCCGAAGACCTCGCATACGTTGAACCCGGTGCCGTTCGTCATCCACGACAGTCTGTATGCCGGTGAGTACCGGCTCGAGGCGCCGATCGGCGCGGGCTTGTCCAACGTTGCATCCACGCTGCTCGACCTGCTCGGATATCAGGCCCCGCCCGACTACCAGCCGAGCCTGTTGCGGTTCTGACCTTCCCAGCGACGGCACGTAGCGTCGTTCGTCGGTAGCGTCGGTCGCCATGACGTACGACTTCGACCGCTTCCTGCGCTACGACGAGCTCACCCAGTGGCTGCACGATACGGCGGCTGCCTACCCGACGTTGCTCACGATCCAGTCATTCGGCACCTCGTTCGAGGGTCGAGACCTGTGGTTGGCCACCGTCACCGACAGCTCCACCGGAACGCATGACACCAAGCCAGCGCATTGGGTCGATGCCAACATCCATTCGATCGAAGTCACGGCCGGCGTCGCGGCGGTGTACCTGTTGCATCACTTGGTCACCGGCTTCAGCGACGGTGACCCGGCGGTGACCGAAGCGTTGCGTACTCGCACGTTCTATGTGGTGCCCCGGGTGAACCCCGATGGGGTCGAGTCGGCACTCGCCGACTCGCCGCGGATGCGCCGCAGCAGCATGCGGCCGTGGCCGAGTCGTGACGCGCATCAGTGGCCGGGACTCGTGGAGAGCGACATCAACGGTGACGGCCGAATCCTCACGATGCGCATCACGGACCCGAACGGTGGCTGGGTGGCCCATCCGGACGACACGCGCGTGATGGCACCGGTGCCGGTGGACGGCATCGTCGAGGAAGGCGCCCAGCGTTACCGGCTGCTGACTGAGGGAACCATTGCCGATCACGACGGTTTCACGGTGCCCACGCCGCAGCCGCCGGAGGGTCTCGACCTGAACCGCAACTTTCCGGCTGGCTGGGCCACAGGCGTCACCGGGTCAGGCGATCATCCGCTCAGCGAGCCCGAGGTCGACGCGCTTGTCCGGGCCATCGTTGCCCGCCCGAACATCTGCGGCTACAACGCGTTCCACACCTCGGGCGGGGTGCTGCTGCGGCCCTCCAGCACCGCACCCGACTCGTCGATCAGTCCCGTCGACGTTTGGGTTTGGAACGAGCTCGGCCGCCGCGGCACCTCGCTCACCGGCTATCGCGTTCACTCGGTATACGCCGACTTCACGTGGGACAAGAACAACGTGATGAGCGGGGCTGCCGACGACTGGGCGTACGAGCATCTTGGTGTGTATTCGTGGACCACTGAGTTCTGGGATGCGGGGTATGCGGCCACGGGCGAGCGCGGATCGACCGAGATCTGGAGGTTGGGCCCACCGGTCGAGACCGAACTCGCCGTGGCGGCATGGAGCGATCAACACGGCCCGCACTACTTCCCGTGGGAGCCATTCGATCATCCGCAACTCGGTCACGTGGAGATCGGCGGTGTGGACTGGTTCCACGTGTGGACCAATCCGCCGGCGCCGGTGCTGCGGGCTGAGGTCGCCCCGCATGCACAGTTCGCGGTACATCAGGCGCTCGCCTCTCCGCGAATCGAGATCGTGCACACCAGTGTGGTGGCCCTCGGCGAGCTGGCGTGGAGGGTCGAGATCGGCATCGCCAACACCGGATGGTTGCCAACGACCGTTACACACAAGGCGCGCAAGGACAATCTCGTTCGCCCCATCATCGCCGAGCTGTCCTTGCCGGTCGGGGTAACCATCGTGGGCAGCGCAAACCGGCAGTCATGCGGCCAACTCGATGGACGGATGAGTCACCGCTTGAACGGCGGCACCTACAACGACGGAACCGGCGACCGTGTGCTGGTCGCGTGGACCGTTCAAGGTGCGCAAGGGTCAAAGATCGAGGTGTCGGCCTCGCACCAGCGTGCCGGACATGCATCGACGATCGTGTCACTCGGCTGACACTCGGCCGATGTCCGGCCGAGCCCGGCCGACGTTCGGCCGAGCCCGGGGCTCACCGCCTACGCTCCGGGAATGGCACAGCCGCTCGAGATTGGTGACGACGTTCGCACATCGACGGCGAGGCCCGGATCGGCGGCGCGTCCGTATCCATTGGTCGGCGACGACCTGCTCGTACCGTGTGTCGACGGCATCGAGCGTCCGTATCTGGCATTCGATGCGGCTGCGTCCACGAGCGCGCTTGCGGTGGTCATGGAGCGCGTCAATGAATTCGTGCCGTGGTACTCGAGCGTGCACCGTGGCGCGGGGCACAAGTCACGCCTGGCGACGAATGCCTATGAGGCGGCCCGTGAGGCAGCGCTGCGGTTCGCTGGCCGCGGCCCTCAGGATGTGGCCATCGTATGCCGCAACACCACCGAGGCGATCAACCACCTTGCATACCGCATGCGGTTCGAGCGTGACGACGTGGTGCTCACCACCGTCGTGGAGCATCACGCCAACCTGCTGCCGTGGCGACGGATGGCGCAGTGCCGATACATCGAGGTGTCAGCCGCTGGCACCTTCACCGCCGGAGATGTAGCCGACGCGCTCGACGACGGTCCGCTGCCGCGTCTGTTAGCGGTGACCGGCGCCTCCAACGTCACCGGGTGGCTGCCCCCCATCGACGACGTCATCGACGCCGCTCATGCGCGCGGCGTGCCGGTGCTGGTCGATGCCGCCCAACTGGCGCCGCATCGGCCGATGCCGGCAGCGGCGGACTACATCGTGTGGAGCGGTCACAAGATGTATGCGCCGTTCGGAGCTGGCATTCTCATCGGCCCCCGCGCCACGTTCGAGCACGGTGACCCGTTTCTCGCAGGTGGCGGCGCTGTCGATCTGGTCGATCTCGACGAAGTGGTCTGGACCGACCCGCCCGACCGTGAAGAGGCGGGTTCACCGAACGTCGTGGGTGCAGTTGCGTTGCATGCCGCAATCGTCGAGCTCGAGCGACTCGGGTGGCCGGCGATCGTCGAGCACGAGGAGCGACTGGCGCTGAAACTGCGTGCTGGGGTGTCAGCGATCGACGGGGTGCGCTTGCTAGGCCCTGCGCTCGACAGTGGAGCGAGCACGCTCGCGGTCGCCAGTTTTGTGGTGCAAGGCGTGCCTCACGCTCTGGTGGCAGCCCGGCTGAGCGCCGAGTTCGGCATCGGTGTGCGGCACGGTTGCTTCTGTGCTCACCCCTATTTGCTACGCCTGCTCGACCTGGCACCGGACGAAATCGAGCGCTACCGCAGTGAGGTGCTGTCGGGCGATCGGCGCACCATTCCCGGTGCCGTACGGGCCAGCGCGGGAATTTCGGCGACCGATGACGACGTCGACCGGTTCCTGCAGGCGCTCCAGTCGATCGTCAGCACGCCGCCCGCAGTGCTGTACGAGCAGGACGCGCCGACCGGTGATTTCTGGGTGGATCATCCGGCGTGGGATGCGGGTGGTCGCTCGCTCGGCGCCTCGTGCGGGCGCGGCTGAAATCCGGCTTGCCCGCCGCGCCGACCGACCGACTTGACCAGTGGGAGTACGCTGATCCACGTGGCCCCGCCAACTTCGTCACACCCCCATGGCAGCATCGCCCCTATGACAACGATGCTCGACGAGGACGCCCTCGTCGCCCAGGCTGAAGAGGAGCACTACGCCATGGCGGGTGCAGTTCATCACAACCTCGTGATCAGGCTCTACGAGGGCTTACTCACCATTTTTCAGCATCGCCCCGATGTCTGCGTGCTTGCCGAGGTCACGTGGTTCTTGCCCAATGGCCGACCGATGATCCCCGACATCGCCGTCATCCACGGCGCGCCCCAGACCGAACCCGACAGCTGGCGTCAAGATCGCGGCAACCCGGCGCCGGCCGTCATCATCGAGGTCGTGTCGCGCAGCGAGAACGACGAGATCAAGCTCGCCAAGCTCGACCGATTCCAGCAAGCGGGTGCCAGCGAGGTGTGGTTCCTCCACCTGCTCACCGGCAGTCACGAATGCTGGCGTGTCGACCCCGCAGGTGTGTTGCGATTCGTCCACGACAACACCTCGGCACTGCTCGACGGGGTCCGGTTCGGGGTCGGCCCAGATGGTCAGGTGGTGCCGTTCTATTCAAACGGCGACGAGTTCCCGAGCCACATGTTCGTGGTGCTCGCTCATGCCCGGCGAGCCGAACAACAAGCCGAGGCCGCCCAGCAACATGCCGAGGCTGCCCAGCAACAAGCCGACGCGGCTGAGCAGCGCGCGCTCATCGCCGAAGCAGAAGTCGCACGATTGCGACGGTTGCTCGGCGAGCAACGCTGACCGGCGGCGTTGTCGAACGGACACGCTGCCTCAGAGCGCGTGACTCATGCCTTCGATCAACCGTGCCGCAACAGCGGTGCCTTGCCGCTCGCGAATGGTCGCCGCATTGGTCTGCATTCGTGAGCGCAATGCAGCGTTGGCAAGCAGCGACTCGATCGAGTCGTGCATCTCCGCGTCGTCGAACTCGTAGGTGGTGAGTCGGATCCCATGGCCGGTTTCGTGCACGCGTTGCGCGTTGTCGTATTGATCCCAGAACAGCGGAAGCAGAATCATCGGCTTACCGAAGTGGAAGCACTCCGTAGTGGTGTTGTTGCCGCCGTGGGTGATCACGAGATCGACGAGTGGTAGCACCGTGGTTTGCGGTACCTGCTGAGCGCCCCACATGTTCGGTGCCAGTTCGAACTGGTCGTGCTGGGGACCCATGCTCACGATGTAGCGATGTCTTGTGCGTGACAACACGTCGATCAGCCGCTTCATCAGATCGACGTCGGCCGAGCCGAGCGAACCGAGTGAGAGGTAGATCAACGCGCCGGGGAGCGAGCGGATCGGTTCGGGCACCTCGAACGGCGCATCGGTGGCCCGCACGGACGAATCGAGCCGGTGCCAGGTAGGCCCCAACGGACGTTCATGGGTGTAGTCGGCAACCTCAGGATAGAGGTACAGGTTGAGGTGAGCTGATTCGTGGATGAACTCCAGATCGCCCAGACCCGGGGTGCCGCACGAACGTACCCACTCGTCGTAGGCGGCCCACATCGGCCGATGCGTGCGGTCGTATTCCGCCGAGTACTCGGCCCACCCGGTGCGGTCGGCAATTGGGTACCCGCTGAACGTCGGCGGCAGGTTCGGGCCCTTCATTTCGAGCGGGTTGCAGCTGACGACGCGCACCCACGGCACACCGGCAGTGAGTAGTGCGGGGAAGCAGTTGACGTTGTCTTCGATGATGACATCGGGCTGTTGCCGGTCGATGATTGCCTGAAGTTGGGGCTGGCAGTACATCGCCCCGTCGATCAGCGCCTGCCATGTCGGCTTGATGAATCCCTCAAGCTGTTCGATCGTCGGGCGGCGGAACTGGGGGGCGGTCTCGCGGATGTAGTCGGTCCAGAACTGACCGGCCGCCGGCTCCGGCTCGTTCGGGTCGGTCGACTCCGGCGGCGGGGGAGCGAGGTCGACGAGGTCTTCGTCGAAGCCCAACGCTTCCAGCTTGCCGGCCCAGCTCGCCTCGGCGGCAAACACCACGCGGTGGCCCTGCTGGAGGAGCAGGTTGCCGATCCCGATGCAGTTGTTGGTTGGCCCGTAGGCGCTTTCGGGCATGAAGAGAAAGGTCTGCCGGTCTGCCATTGACGAAGCGTACGCTACCGAGTCGTGAGTAATGGAACGACGGAGGGCGACTCTGCCGGTGCTGTGCGTACAGTCATCGCCGGCTACGACGGCCCGGGCCTGGAGTGCGTGGTGTCCACCGATCAGGCGAATCTGTCCATCGCCGTGGACGAGCGGTACCTCGTCAAGTGGCTACGCCAAACGGTGACGATCGCCGATCTCGACACCCTCGAGACGTTGCGTGCGGCAGGTTTCGAACACATGCCGCGTTTCGTCGGGGTCGTGATGGGCGCAGGGCGCGTGGTCGCGCTCGTGCACGAGTTCGTGCCGGGCGCCACCGACGGTTGGCAGTGGTACGTCGACGATGTGCTGGCATGGCTGGATGCTGATGCTGATGCTGATGCTGATGCGGCTCTGGCCGAGTTGGTCGACACTGCTGCACAGATGGGCGCGATCACCGCCGAGATGCACGCCGCCCTCGCTGGCGTTCGTTGCGTGCGCGCTGCGTCGCTTGCCCCGCTCTGCCAGCGCATTGCGCAGCTCTGCGCCACAGCGTTCGCGCTCACGGCCGGTGATGAAGGTGATCGCTTGGCGGCACGCCGCGAAGCGATCGAACGCGCGGTCGCACCCTTGGCCGACCTCGACCTCGACTTCGTCCCGATGCAGCGGGTCCACGGCGACCTGCATGCCGGACAGTTCCTGCGGTCGGGCGGCCGACTTCTCCTGGCCGACTTCGACGGTGATCCCACCGTCGAGGCCGCCGAACGACTGTCCATCCAACCCGTCGAACGTGATCTGGCCGGGCTTCTCCAGTCACTCGACCATGTCGGTCGTGTGGCTGCCCGACGTCGCCCCGGCGCGGATGTCGAGCCGTTCATCGGCGCCGCGATCGATGCGTGCCTGGTTGCCTACCGCAGTCGTTGCCCCGTCGACGACCGCCTGCTCGCTCCACTGCGCGTGGCCCAGGAGCTCCACGAGTTCGTGTACGCCGCGACTCGCCTGCCGGTGTGGCTGTATGTGCCCGATGCTGCGCTGCAACGGCTGTTCCCTTCAACCGTCCGCCCGTCTGTAATCGCTGGATCAGAGGAGACGGCATGAATGAGATGGATCCCGTCGCGTTCTTGGCCGACCTCGACCAGAAGCCGACCAGGTTGCGTGAACTCGCAACGCTGATCGACCACGGTGGCCTGAGGTGGCCGATCGGCGAGGCATCACCACAACGGATCTTGCTTGCCGGGATGGGTTCGTCCTGGTTCGCTGCACAGCAGGCCGCGCTGCGGTTACGACGCGCGGGATGTACCGCCGTGGCTGAACTGGCATCGGCTGCGCAGTCGTGGCCGACTGGCTCGACCACCCTGGTTGTCGGTATCTCCGCCAGTGGTGGATCGGCGGAAACGCTCGACTTCATCGGGCGTTACGACAATGCGGTCGCACTCACCAACACGGCGGACTCCGCAGTGCAGGCACTGGCGACGCATACGGTACAGATGCACGCGGGCCCCGAACGCAGTGGTGTCGCGTGCCGGAGCTATCAGCACACACTTATCGCATTGCTGGCGTTGGAGCAGCAGTTGACCGGCACCGATCTGGCGTTGGCAGACATCGTGCGCCGTGCAGCCGACGCCACTCACGATCTACTGGACCGGCGCGCCGAGTGGTTGCCGCGCGTCTCGGGCGCGCTGGAGGGTGGCGATGGTGTTTGGGTACTCGCCCCCGCCGAGCGAATCGGGTCAGCGTTGCAGGGTGCGTTGATGCTGCGCGAGGGGCCGCGGCGGATGGCCGACGGGTGCGAGACCGGCGACTGGAGCCACGTCGACGTGTACCTCACCAAGACGTTGCGGTACCGGGCACTGGTGTTTCCCGGTAGCCGGTACGACGGCGCGGCGGCAGAGTGGATGCGTCAGCGAAGCTCGGTCGCGGTGTCAGTCGGCGGCGAGTTCGGGGGTGCGGCGGAAACGGTGCGGTTCCCCGGCGACGATCATCCGCTCGTGGCAGCACTTACTGAGGTGATCGTGCCCGAGTTGCTGGCCCAGTCCTGGTGGTCCGCCCCGCTGTCGCCCACCCCCTAGCGAGCTTTGGTCGTGAGAAGTCGCT
>JANYDH010000154.1 GCA_025359865.1 Actinomycetes bacterium
GGTTTTGTCGTGTCGAAGGGGGGACTTGAACCCCCACGAGATTTCTCTCACCAGCCCCTCAAGCTGGCGCGTCTGCCTATTTCGCCACTTCGACGTGGAATGAACTGTGAGGTTACTGGACCCTCACCCGCGGTCCAACAGGAAACCGAGCGCGATGACCGTGAAGATCCAGATCAGTGCGAAGACTGTGGTGATGCGATTGAGGTTGCGCTCTGCAGCCGACGACCCGAGCGCGGTCGTGCCGCTGCCGCCCATCATGTCGCTGAGGCCACCACCGCGCCCGCTGTGCATGAGGACGCCAGCAACCATCGAAAACAACGACAGCAGGTTGAGTACCAAGACCACGTAGAGGATGACATCACGCACGAGTCGAGATCCTATCGGTCATTGGCGTCGACGAGCCGCGTCGGCTGGTCGACACTAAGCGGGCCTGGAAAATGACAGGCCACCGGATGCCCTTGGCCCCGGTCCTTCAACTCGGGCTCTTCCTCGGCACACAGATCGCGGGCAATCGGGCAACGGGTACGGAACCGGCAGCCGCTTGGTGGATCGATCGGGCTGGGCACATCACCGGTCAACAGAATCCGTTGGCGCTGGCGCTCGAGGATCGGGTTTGGTTCGGGGATCGCCGACAGCAGCGCTTGGGTGTAGGGGTGAGCGGCATTGGTGTAGAGGTCGTCGGCTCCACCGATCTCCATCAGCTTGCCGAGGTACATCACCGCGACCTTGTCGCTAATGTGACGAACCACAGACAGGTCGTGGGCGATGAACAGGTAGCTGAGGCCAAGTTGGTCTTGCAGGTCCTCCAGGAGGTTGACGACGCCTGCCTGGATGCTCACGTCGAGGGCCGACACCGGCTCGTCGAGCACGATCAGCGCCGGGTTGAGCGCCAATGCGCGGGCGATACCGACGCGCTGACGTTGGCCGCCTGAGAATTCATGTGGGAACCGTTCGGCGTGGTCGGGAGCGAGCCCGACGAGTTCGAGGAGGTCGACGACACGATCGTGGTGATTGCCCGGCGCCTTCTGGATGTCGAGTGGTTCAGCGATCGCTGCACCCACGGTCATCTTCGGATCGAGCGATGCATAAGGATCTTGGAAGACGATCTGCATCTGCGAACGCAGCCGGCGAAGTTCACGCTGCGGCATGCCGACGAGTTCGGTGCCCTTGAACTGGACCGACCCCGAGGTTGGTTCGATCAGCCGAAGTACGCAACGGCCGACCGTTGTCTTGCCCGAGCCGCTTTCGCCAACGAGGCCCACCGTCTCACCGGTACCGATCGACAAGCTCACGCCGGAGACCGCCTGCACGGTCCTGCGCACTACTCGGAGACCCTTTGACGACTTGATCGTGAAGTTCTTGACCAGATCGCGCACTTCGAGAACGGGACCACGGCTGGGATCGTTCGATGGATCCGTCACGACAACACCTCCTGCAGTTCCTCGGCGCGAATGCATGCTGACTCGCTGCCCCGGATCGGACGAAGTTCAGGTATCTCGAGCGAACACGCCGGGATCGAATGAGGGCACCGTGCCGCGAATGCACACCCACTCGGCGGTCGCAGCATGTTTGGTGGTGCACCGGGAATGGGATGCAGCCGCTCTCGAGTCGGGCCGGGCAGCGACTGCATCAGACCTTGGGTATAGGGATGCGTGGGATGTTCGAACAACGCGACGACCTCGCTGCGCTCAACGATTCGCCCGGCGTACATCACTTGCACTCGATCGGCGATGCGCGCCACAACACCGAGGTCGTGGGTGATCAGCACGACAGCAGTGCCAAGGTCGCGACGGATCCGCTCGAGCACTTCGAGGATTTGAGCCTGCACGGTGACATCGAGCGCAGTAGTTGGCTCGTCGGCAATGAGCATCAACGGGTCGTTGGCTATGGCCATCGCGATCATCACGCGTTGACGCATGCCTCCGGAGAACTCGTGGGCGTACTGCCGTGCTCGATCCTTTGGCTGCGGAATGCCGACGATGTCGAGCAATTCGACGGCTCGCGACATCGCATCGGCCTTCGACACCGATTGGTGGGCCTGGATCATCTCGACGATCTGGTGACCCACGCGTTGCACCGGGTTCAGCGCGGACAGCGGGTCTTGGAAGATCATCGCGATCTTTGCGCCGCGCGCCTTGCGCATCGTCTTGTTGCTCGCACCGATCAGTTCGGTTTCGGCAACGACAGCAGAACCGGTGATCCGCGCCGACTTCGGCAACAGCCCCATCACGGCAAGAAACGACACCGACTTGCCGGAGCCCGACTCACCGACGACCCCCAGTACCTCGCCGGGAGCCACGTCGAGACTGACGCCGCGCACGGCCTGAACCTGGCCGAGCAGGGTCTTGAAGGTGACGTTGAGATCACGGATGGAGAGTGCGGGCACGGTGGTCATCAGGAGTCCTGCAACATCTTGGGGTCGACCGCATCACGGAGTCCGTCACCAATGAAGTTGATGCACAACGAGATCAGGATCAGCAATCCGCACGGGTAGACGACGAGCCACCAATACCCGGGTGGCACTGCCTTCTTCGAATCGCGAATGAGTAAACCGAGTGAGGTGAGGCCGGAACCAGCGTCGGGGCCGAAGCCGAAGAAGCTGAGGGTTGCCTCAGCAGTAATGGCACCTACGATCGCGAACGTCAGCGCCACCATGATCTGTCCTACGGCGTTGGGCAGCAGATGCCGAAACATGATCCTGGTCGTCGACGCACCAACCGCACGAGCTGCTTCGATGAACTCGCGCTCTTTGAGTTGTTTCACCTGACCGCGCACGAGCCGGGCGACGCCCATCCACCCAATGACCGAGAGCAGGATCACCAAGAACCGCACCGAGCCAGGGTCGCCCATGATCGCCACGACCCAGTCGACGTTCTTCAGGGCCCCACGCACGATGACGAGTACCACGAGCAACGGCAACGCCAGAAAGATATCGGTGACACGCATGAGGACATCGTCGATCTTGCCGCCCTTCAACCCGGCGTACGCGCCGACCAAGGTGCCCAATGCCACCGACACGATCGCCGTGAAGAGACCGATCAGCAGCGAGATCTGTGCCCCGTAGATCATGCGGCTGTAGAGGTCGCGTCCGTTGGCGTCGGTACCGAACCACGCCGCTGCCCGAGGTGCCAAGTTTTGATTGGGGATCCCGGCCTCGGCTTTGAAGATCGACTCGTTGACCCCGTAGCGGGTCGTAATGGGAGCGAGCGCGACGAACACCACGATGAACGCCAAGACCACCGTGCAGACCACGGCTGCATGGTGATGCATGAACCGCTTGAACGCCATCTTCTTCGGCGAAATCGACTCCTTGAGGATGCCGATCGACGCGTCGGTGACGGCGATGTGCTCGAGCGGAGGAATCTGAAGATCAGTCAAGTCGAATCCTTGGGTCGAGCGCGGCATACGAGAGGTCCGCGAGCAGGTTGAACACGATGACCGACGTAGTGACGATCACCATCCACGGCATCAACTCCGGAAAGTCGCCGTTGGCAGAGGCCGTGAGGAAGAACTTGCCCATTCCCGGGTACTCGAAGATCGCTTCGGTGATGATCAGACCACCGACGATCGAGCCCACATCCAATGCAGCCAGAGTGACAATCGGCACCAGCGCGTTGCGTAGAGCGTGCCTGATGAGCACGCGCCGATCGCTGATCCCTTTGGATTTTGCCGTGCGCAGGTAGTCGCTGCTCAACACGTCGAGCAGCGAGGCGCGCATGTACCGGCTGTATGCGGCGATGGTCTGGATGGACACCACGATGATCGGCAGCGTCATGTACTTCAACATCAAGACCGGATCGAAGCCTTCGTGACCCGGTGGATACATACCCGATGTGGGAAGTAGCGGGGACCCGAACCATTTCGACCACAACACGGCAAACGTCAATTGCAACAGCACTGCACTGATGAACGGCTGCACCGAGAACCCGATGAGGGCACCCGTGTTGACCGCGCTGTCGCGGAGCTTTCCGGGCTTCAACGCGGCGAACACGCCGAACGCCAAGCCGATTGGAATGGCCACCATCGAGGCGACGATGCCGAGTCGAACCGTGTTGATCAAGGCTTGTTTGAGGTTTGGCCACACCGGCCGGCTGCCCTTGATGCTGGGCTGCCAGTTGCCCGTGAGAAACCCACGCAGCCAGTGGAAGTAACCCCGCACGTATCCGCCGAAGCCGTCCCACAGCCCGTTCGTCTCGATGTACTGCTGCATCTTCTCGGGTTGCTTTGCAATCCGGGGATTCGATCGCGCGTAACTGGCGAGTGGGTTCGTTGCCAAACGCAGCGCACAGTAGACCACGAACGTCAACAGCAGCAGCGTGGGAATCATCCACAGCACACGACGCAGTATGAACCGGAACACTCAGCCTCCTACTTGATGAACCAGCGGGGCCGATCGGTGATCGGCCCCGCTGAGTCACGTACCTACATGCTTAGTACATCAGTCGAGATCAGAGGATCTCGACGACCGGCTCGCTCGCCATCATCGGCGTGAGCACGTAGTCCCCGTCGTTGGTGGTGTCGTACACGCCCATGACGAGCGGGAACGCGATTGTCCATACGTACCACGACGAGTTTGCACACTCCGTGATCGGGTTCAGACAGCCGGGCCACTGCTCGGCACCGATGACGATCTGCCCGTCACCGTCGACGTCGGTCCACTGGTTGAAGTTGAGGAACGCCTCGAAGTTGTTGAGGTCGGCCTCAACCGGCCCGCCGACCTTGGTCGAGTTGTACAAACCGGACTTCGGGAACTGGAAGGTGGGCAGCAGCACCCAGTCTTTGCGCATCAAATCAATTGCCTGCTTGATGTACCCGGCCCGCTCGTCAGGATCGATGGTGGCATCGGCCTTGGTGAGCAGCGCGCTCGCATCCTTGTTGCACCAACCCTGGCTGTTCTGGCCGGCAAACTCGTTGGCGGCCGTCGGGATCTGGTCGCAGGTGAAGCTGCTGGTGAGGTACTGCGGGTCCGGCGGTGCGGTGCTGATGTACATCCCGAGGTCGTAGTCGAGGCTTGGCAGGCGCTTCTGGAAGACGCACTCGGCTTCACAGTTGTCGGCGACGACGTTGAAACCTGCGGCCTGCAGCAACGGGATGAGGTACGCCTGAGTGTTCTCACGACGGCTGTTGCCGGCGTTGATCATCCAGCGGATCTCGGGTGCGGTGCCATCCTTGGCCCAGAACCCATCACCATTCTTCGCCCAACCGTTGTCGGTCAGCAGCTTCTCGGCAGCAGCCGGATCGTAGGTGTCCTTGAAGGCGTCGGCGCAGTACTTGCCGGGCACGATCGGGCCACAGTTCAACAGCGGGCCGTCGAAGATCGGGACGTAGATCTGCTGGAACAGGGCGTCGCGATCGATCGACTGGGCGAATGCCTGCCGAAGGATCGGATCGGCAAACGGGCCGTCTTGCTGCTGGAAGTACAGCGCCTCGAAGTCGCCGCCGAGCGTGATCGCGACCTTGATGTTCGGGTCGCCCTTCACAGCATCTGCGGTCTCGGGGCTGAACTGCGGATAGATGAAGTCGACCTCGCCGGCGAGCAGCGCTGAGATCTCGGTCTCCTGGTCGGCCTTCGGCACTATCACGACTTTCGGCGTGACTGCCTTGTCGACACCGAAGTAGTTCTCGTTCGGCACGAAGACGCTTTGTGAGGTGTCCCACGATTGGAGCTTGTACGGCCGGTTCGAGAACGGGAACTCGGTCTGGAAGTCACCCGAGACGTCGTTGCAATTCTTCACGGCATCGTGCTTGATCAGGGTGCCAGCACCGAACAACCCACGGTATGGCGCGTAGACGGTCTTGAAGTCGACCACAACTTGCTTGTCGCTGTCGCCCGCTGCGATTTTGAGGATCTGGTCGTAGCCGGTGGTCGACAACGAGCCGACGGTGTTCATGATCGCGTTGTACGCGCAGATGAAGTCATCGGCTGTGATTGGCGAAGCGTCATCCCAGACCGCTTTATCGGAGATGTCGTACGTGATCCGCATCGCGGCTGTGCCGGTGGGTGCCTCGGTACCTGTGGTTGCGGTGTCGGCGGTCGAAGTGTCGGCCGGTGCCTCGGTTGCGGCGGTGGTGTCGGCTGGTGCCTCGGTTGCAGCGGTGGTGTCGGCTGGTGCCTCGGTACCTGCTGGTGCGGCCGTGGTGGCTACTGGCTTTGCCGTAGTGGCGCTCGGGGCCGCTGCCTTATCGCTGCCGCAAGCTGCGGCAATAAAGGCAAAGCTCAGAGCGAGTGCGGCAATCTTTGTGCCGCGCCTCGTGGTGCTCACGTGGTTGTCCTCCTGATGTTGGTGTGGAGGGAGGTGTGCTACTGACAGGAACCGCCCGGTGAAACCGGCGTTCGACTGGCATCGAACACCCGCATCGTCCTCCCCGATCGATGCGAGCGATAGGAAGCTAGCAGGTATTTCCGACGGGGGTGGATCTCTCTGTTCCAACTGCGTTTCGACTCGGTGCGTTCGTTCCGTCCGCGACGCATCGACAACGCTGCATCGACAACGTTGCCTCGGATTCAGCGGCCGAGCTTGGCGATCCGGGCAAACTCGTCGGGATCGAGGCTGGCCCCGCCGACAAGCGCTCCGTCAACATCGTGTTGAGCGATTAGTTCGGCGATGGTACCGGCTTTCACCGAGCCGCCGTACTGGATCCGCAAGGCGCCGGCCGACGCGGCGCCGAACTGTGCCGCGACTGCGGCGCGGATAGCGGCACACACCAGTTGCGCGTCGTCTGACGTGGCCGTGCGGCCGGTACCGATCGCCCAGATCGGCTCATAGGCAATCACCATGGAAGCAACCTGTTCCGCAGTCCGCCCAGTCAAGCCAGCGTGCACCTGGCCCAGCACTTTCGTCTCGGTCTGCCCAGCCTCGCGTTCATCGAGCGTCTCGCCAACACACATGATCGGCGTCATGGCATGCCGCTGAATCGCTGCAACCTTCTTGGCGACCATCTCGTCGGTCTCGCCGAACAGTTCGCGCCGTTCGCTGTGCCCGGCGATGACGTACTTCACGCCGAGTTTGGCGAGAAACACCGGTGCCACCTCACCCGTCAGCGCACCCGTGTCGTCGAAGTGACAATGCTGAGCGCCCAGCGCAAACTGGAGTTTGTCGGCATCGATCACGGTCTGGACACTGCGGATGTCGGTGAACGGCGGGTGGATACTCACATCGACCTCGCCCAAATCATCCTTACCAAGCAGGTACGACAACTTCTGGACGAACTGGATCGCCTCGAAGTGGTTGAAGTTCATCTTCCAGTTTCCGGAGATGAGCGGGCGGCGTGCCGCCGCAGTGCGATGGTCAGCCATGAGCGTTCGGTGCCTTTCGAAGTGCCTCGAGACCCGGCAGGTCGCCGAGTTCGAGCAGCTCCAATGACGCGCCACCACCGGTGGACACGTGGTCGACTTCGTCGTCGAGGCGGAATTGTGCCAGCGCAGCGGCCGAGTCACCTCCGCCGACGACAGTGAATGCCTTGGTATCGGCCATCGCTTGAGCAACGGTGAGTGTGCCTGCGGCGAACCGGTCGTCTTCGAACATGCCCATCGGGCCGTTCCAGAACACGGTGCGCGCCTCCATGATGATGTCGCTGAACGCGGCCGCAGACCCGGGCCCGATGTCGAACCCTTTGGCACCCTCTGGGAGACGGATTCCGTAGGTGGCGTAGTTGCTGTCGGCATCGAGACCGACGATGTCTTCAGGAAGGTGGATGGTCTTGCCGCGTTCGGCCGCCACGACGAGTAGCCGTCTGCATGTCTCGACCTGATCGGGTTCCCACAGGGAAGCGCCGATTGGGTAGCCCTGCGCGGCCAGGAACGTGAAACACATCGCCCCGCCGATCACCAGCGCGTCGACCACGTCCAGCAACGCCTCGACTACGCCCAGCTTGTCGGAGATCTTCGAACCACCAAGTACGGCGACGAACGGATGCTTCGGGTGGTTGCGGAGGCCGAGCAGAACGTCGACCTCTTTTTGGAGCAGCAGGCCCATCGCCGACGGAAGGGTCTGCGGCGGGCCGACGATCGAAGCGTGCGCTCGGTGGCACGCCCCGAACGCATCGTCGACGAATGCGTCAATGCCCGCGGTCAACCTGGCCACGAACGAAGGATCATTGCCTTCTTCACCCGGATCGAAGCGCAGATTTTCGAGAAGTTCCACTCCGGGTGCCAGCTCGGCGAGTCGTGTACGGACGGGCGCCATCGAGTACTTCGGGTTCGACTGGCCCTTCGGCCGACCGAGGTGGGACGCCGTTACGACCGTTGCACCGCGTTCGGTGAGCCAGTTGATGGTAGGAAGCGCAGCACGGATGCGAAAATCATCGGTGATGATGCGCTCCCCGGTGGCCGAGGTCTCCATCGGGACGTTGAAGTCGGTACGGACGAGCACTCGTTTGCCCGCAACGTCGCCGAGGTCGTCAAGTGTGGGGATACGCCCCGGGGTGGCGGTCATCTTGTTCGTTTCGCTCACTTCTTGCGCTTGGCAGCCTTGGCTCCGGCGAACAACGTGGTGTCGACGAGGCGGTTCGAGTAGCCCCACTCGTTGTCGTACCATGCAAGCACCTTGACCAACTTGCCCATGCTCATCGTGAGGCCCGAATCGAAGATCGCGCTGTGGGGATCGGTGACGATGTCGCTCGAGACGATGGGGTCTTCGCAATAGCGCACGATCCCCTTTAGCGAGCCCTTCGCTGCCTTTTTAAACGCCGCGTTAATCTGCTCGACCGATGCTTCGGTCTTGAGGTTCGCCGTGAAGTCGACGATCGACCCGGTGGGAACCGGCACGCGCAGCGACGTGCCGTCGAGCTTGCCCTTCATCGACTGGAGTACCAATGCGGTGGCGCGTGCGGCTCCGGTAGATGTGGGAATGATGTTGAGCGCAGCGCCGCGGGCGCGGCGCAGGTCTTTGTGCGGACCGTCGACCAACTGCTGATCGCCGGTGTACGCATGGACGGTCTGCATGAGACCCTGCTCGACACCAAATGCATCGTCGAGCACCTTGACCATCGGCACGAAGCAGTTAGTGGTGCAACTCGCGTTGGAGATGACCTTCTGGGTGGCGAAGTCGAAATCCTTGTGATTGACGCCGTAGACGAACGTGCCGTCTGCGCCATCGCAGGGGGCCGACACGATGACCAGCGGTGCTCCGCCCAGGAGGTGATACGCCGCGGTGTCGCGCGTGGTGAAGATGCCGGTCGACTCGATCACCACATCGACGCCGAGCTCGCCCCATGGAAGCTCTTTCGGGTCGCGCACCGACAGCACGCGTAGTTCGTCACCATCGACTGAAATGCCGTTCTTGGTGGCCTTGATGGTCTGCGGCAGCACGCCCAGCACGGAGTCGTACTTCAGCAAGTGCGCCATGGTCTCCAGCGATCCGAGATCGTTGACCGCCACGATGTCGATGTCGACACCACGCTGCTTGGCAGCTCGGAAGAAGTTGCGGCCGATGCGGCCGAAGCCATTGATGCCGACGCGAACCGTCATGTTCGTGGACCTTTCACGATGGGAGCCCGACAATGGAGGTTGGACTCGCTACGCCTGACCCTAGCGTCGGCGATGATCAGCCGGCGAGATCTCGATGGGTGACGCGTGGTTGGCGACCCTGATCGCGAAGCCAGGTAGCGATCTCCTCGGCGAGCGCGACGGAACGATGCTGCCCTCCTGTACAACCGATGGCCAGCGACAGGTAGCTCTTGCCTTCGGCCTCGTATGCGGGAAGCAGCAGTTCGAGGAGATTCTCGAACCGGAGCAGAAACTCCGCCGTGATCGACTGGCCAAGCACGTAGTCGCGTACAGGCGGATCAAGCCCGGTAAGCGGTCGCAACTCTTCGACCCAGTGAGGATTCGGCAGGAACCGCACATCCATCACCAGATCGACGTCGAGCGGCAAGCCGTGTTTGAAGCCGAATGATGTGACCGCGACCTGAAGAGCAACGATGCCCGACTCGGCGCCGAACGTGTGCGACACCAACGCCTTCAACTGATGCACGTTGAGGTCGCTGGTATCGACCACCAGATCAGCTTCGGCCTTGACCGGCTCGAGTAACGCCCGCTCACGCTCGATCGTCTCGACCATGCCGGCGGTGCCATCGTCGAGCGGATGCTTGCGACGACTGCTGCCATACCGCTTCACCAGCACAGGCGTTGCCGCATCGAGAAACATGACGCGGACCCGGTGACGCACCTTCAAACGGCAGACGACCTCGAGCACAGATTCCGGATGCGCTGTCGGCCCGATGACCAGACCGAGCTTGGAGAACGAACCCGGCCAGCTTCCCAGTTCAACGATCTTGTCGAGCAACTCGACTGGAAGGTTGTCGACGACGAACCAGTCCAGATCCTCCAAGAAGTCGGCTGCTTGAGAACGGCCAGCGCCGGACAAGCCGGTGATGACGAGTACATCGGTCACGCAGCGCAGCGTACGCGCTAGAACCGGCGCGTGCGGAGATAGAGCAGTCGCGGAATCGTCGATGCCGCCTGGTACTCCTCGGCCAATGCCAAGAACCCGGCAGGAGGGGCCGGCTCGACCATCCGCTCCACCAGCAACCCGTTGTCGGCGAGAGCGTTGATGTACCGGCTGAGTGGACGGTGGATGAACGGGATGAACACGTCCCTTTCCACCTCCTCGATGGTCTCGTCCTCGATGAGGTATGGCCCGATTCGCCAATACTGTTCGGGAGGATCGAGGACCTGGTCGTCGATCCATCCACTGTTGGGAGTTTGCAGCAACGGATGGTTCAGAAAGAAGCAGAACCGCCCGCCTGGTTCGAGCACCCTGGCAACTTCCGCAATGGCGTTGTCGACGTCGCGAATGTGTTCGAACACCAGGCATGCAACGACTGCGTCGAAGCTGGCGTCGGGGAACGGCAATGCTCCTGCACCACCGCGCAAGAACTGCGGTCCACCACCGCGTTCGACAGCCACGTTGACCTGGTTCCGCGTTGGGTCGAGACCGATCACCGTGGTCGCGCCCAACCGGGCGGCGAGTCGGCTGACCTGGCCCTCGCCGCACCCGACATCGAGTACCCGCTGCGCACCAGCCAACTCCACCGCTGCAAGGGGCATGATCTGCTCTTCGTATTCGGGGTCAGCGCCATCGGTGAATCCGTCGATCCACCAACCGGCGTGCGTTTCCCACAGCTCATCGGTCGCCATCTTGCTCAGCGTACGGCGGCATCGTGACGCTCACGCCGTACGTCACCGGCGGCTACCGTCGGAGCGATGATCTTCACCCGACGAGACTTCATGTTCGGCGCGCTCGGCGTGAGCCTGGTCGGCTGCGCGTCCGACCACGCGACCTCTAGCCCGACGGCGACCACCACCGATCCAGTTCCCGCCGACACCTCCGCACCCGGCGGCGGCCCCCTACCGGCGAAGTCATTCGTCACGCGGTGGGCTGCCGACCCGTGGACACTGGGCTCGTACTCGTTCCTCGCCGTCGGCGCATCGGCCGGGGATCGCGACCTACTCGCGACACCGGTGAGTGACACGCTGATACTCGCGGGCGAACACACATTTGCGGCTGCTCCCGCCCTCACCCACGGCGCCCTGTTGTCGGGCAGGGCCGCGGCGCAGCATCTGCTCGACATCGGCGACGCCCAACGGGTGGTGGTGATCGGAGCAGGCTTCGCGGGCCTCGGTGCGGCCAGGCTGCTCGTCGATGCGGGCATCGCGACGGTAGTCCTCGAAGCTCGCGACCGGATCGGAGGAAGGGCATGGACAGATTCATCGATGGGGTTCCCGGTCGACCTGGGTGCCTCCTGGATCCAAGGTGTCGACGGCAATCCGATTGCCCAACTTGCCGACACGAACGGCGTAGCAACTCAGGTCACGACCGACGATGGAGCGATCCTGTTCGATCAACAACTGCAGCCAGTGCCCGCCGATGAAGTTGTTCAGATCGAGGCCCTTGCAGAGGAGGTGCTTTCAGCAGCCGAGGAGGTCGCCGCCGACGGCACCTCCCTCCTCGACGCCATCGAAGCCGGCGGAGCGATGCCCACCGATCCTCGAACACGGATACTCGTACGCGACGTCGTCAGGCGGATCATCGAGCACGAGTTCGCGGCCAGCCTCGACGAGCTCGATGCGACGGGCTGGGACGAGGGCGAGGCGCTCCTTGGCGACGACGTGATCTTTCCCGAGGGCTTCGTCCAGATTGCCGAGTCTCTCGCAGTAGGCCTCGACATTCGCCTTGATTCGGCGGTCGATCGAATCGAGACCTCCAAAGGCATCATCGTCCATCTGACCGACTCGGGTCTCACCGAAACAGCCGACGCAGTCATCGTCACGGTGCCACTCGGGATCTTGAAGTCCGGGATGATCGAGTTCGACCCCCCACTCCCCTCGGAGTACCTGACGGCGATCGACGCACTCGGTATGGGTGTACTCGACAAGATCATCCTCGAGTTCCCCAAGGTGTTCTGGCCCGATGTCGACCTGATCGGCTTCACCCGCGACGACGGCTACTTCCTCGAGTGGGTCAACCTTGCCAGGCACATCGGGCGACCGGTGCTGATGGGCTTCACCGCTGCCGACCCAGCACGCACACTGGAATCGTTCAGCGATGCCGACATCGTCGACGATGCGGTGCGCATGCTGCATGCCGCGTTCCTGACACCCGAGGGGTAGGTCCAGGTGCGTCCAGTAGGGTCGCCGGATGAAGTTCTCCGTCTGGCCCTCGTTCGCACGTACTTGGAGCGAGGTGGCCGAGATGGCCGCCATCGCAGAAGCCACCGGGTGGCACGGCCTGTGGTACGCGGATCATCTAATGCCCAACACCGACGATGGCTCGCCCGACGACGGCGACGCTCACGAATGTTGGAGCGTACTGGCCGGCCTCGCGGCAGTCACCTCAAGGCTCCGGCTCGGGTCGCTCGTGTCGCCGGTGACGCTCCATCATCCGGTGGTGCTCGCCAAGCGAGCCACCACGGTCGACCACATCAGCGGCGGCCGTGCAGTGCTCGGTATCGGAGCTGGGTGGCAAGTCAACGAGCATGCCTGCGCCGGCATCGAGTTAGCGCGGCCGGGCCTACGCGTCGACCGGTTCGAAGAAGCAATTGAGATGATCACCCGGGTGTTGCGCGAGCAGCGTGTCACCACCAGCGGTTCGTGGTTCCGCGCCACCGACTTGCCGTTCCAACCCAAGCCCGTCCAGCCGACCCTCCCCGTAATGGTCGGTACCGGCAGCCCGAGAATGTCTCGCATCACTGCCCGCTGGGCCGACGAATGGAACACCTGGGGTACGCCTGCCGAGGTTCGCCAACGCACCCAGGTGTTCGACGCGGCGTGCGAGCGGGTCGGCCGTGACCCGGCAACGATCCGCCGTTCGGTACAGGGTCTGGTCTTCATCGTAGATGATGCAGTTCGCGCCGCCAAGATCCGCGAGCGAGCACCCCACGATCGGTCGCTCGTCGGCAGCATCGCCGAACTCACCGATCTCATCGGCAGCTACGCCGAGCTCGGGGTCGACGAGTTCATCGTGCCCGACTTCACGCTCGGCGCGTCGCACCAAGAACGACTCGACTCATACGCGTTGATCCACGACCACATCGTTGGTGCGCTCGCCACGTTGTGACCCTGACCCACGACCTAGCGCATCCCCGCATGAGTTGATTGAATGCAAACCTTGCGCTAACGACCCCAGGGTGATCAACTCGGCAACAGCGTCATGTTCACTTGACATGGTTGTCAAGCCGAGTTGACGAATCCCGGAAATGTGTTCCACCTTTCGAGCGCTTGTGTCGACCGCTTGCGCGACGAACCGCTGGCCACGATGACCGGATTCGTCGAACACCCGCCACACAACACCCGCCACACGACCCGGCAGCCGAGCATCACGGCTGACCTTTGGCGTTTGGCTGTTACCAACAAGCTGTCGTACAATGCTGTTTGGTGGTGCGGCAGGTGAGATCGGCCGTCTAGTCGTGTTATCGGCAACGGTGTCATAGTCGTTGCTGAACTCGTGATTGTGCCGCACAAGTCGGCTCAACATCGGCAACTGACAGCCCACCCGCCGGGCCTACCCGCTGTTGCGCTGCCAAGTCGCGTCGAGTTATCGGGGCTGGCAACATGAAAGTCGACGCGATCCTGCCCGCTACACCGTTCCGGGAAGAGTCGCGTCG